>CAZKTT010000050.1:0-5502 GCA_964555755.1 uncultured Mycoplasma sp. | reverse complement strand
CGAGATTATGTGGCGTGACTGGAGTTCAGACGTGTGCTCTTCCGATCTACTTTAAGTTCTTATAAAACATTATTAATAACAAAACCAATAAAATAGAAAAAACTATAACTAGTTTATTACCTCTTTTATAAGGCATAAAATAATTAGCTAATAAATTTACAATTCTTCCACCATCTAAAGGATATATAGGTAAAAGATTAAATATAAGTAATGTATAATTATACATTTTAAAGAGTTCAAAATTTCTATAAGACATTATAGCTATTCCATTTTCTATAAAAATAAAAATTAAAAAATAAAAAACTATTTGTAAAAATGGACCACTAAATAAAACTATTAATTCTTCCTTTATTGATCTAGATATTTTCTCATCGAAGTAAACACATCCTCCGAATGGATAAATAGCTATTTTAACTAGATTCCACTTATATATCCTAGAAGCTAATAAATGTCCTACTTCATGAACTATTATTATTAAAAAAACTAAAACGAACTCTTTTATCATTCCTGTTACTACTACTAATAGAAATAATAAATAAGTAAAAGGATGAATATAGATTTTACTTAATATAGTCTTTATAATTCAAATATTTCCCATCTTTTTGAAATACCATGTAAAAACTATTATTAGCTTCTGCTAAAAATTCACCCTTTGATACATAATCATATAAACTAACATTTATGTTATCAACATTGCCATACCAAGTATCTACTCCATCAACCTGTTCTATTATTACTGTTTTTCCATAATCATCTTTATCTCCAATAAAAACAACTATTCCACTTTCAATAACGGGAACCAAATAACTAGAAGTAACATTTAATTTTACTCCATTTTTATACTTACTAGCTTTATCATAAACTAAGCTTTCATTAAAAACCAATTTTGAATCAGTTTTGGCAATATTCTGAAAAGGGATTATGTCTCCAAACTTTTTTTGATACCAGTCATTAATACTAGCTAAATTTATATCATATTTATTTATAAAACTATGTACTTTACTACTTAATAACTCATTATTTCTTAAAAAGATTAATCCTACCAAAACTATTAAAATACATATAAATAGTCTTATAAAAAACTTGTATAAAACATGTTTTTTTTCTTTTTTATTATTTTTCTTCTTTGCTAAATATTTTTCAATTGATTTATATTTCATATTATTCACCTAAATAATAATATGATTTACTAAGGTTTAATTTTATACTTTTTGTTCACAAAAATACGACTTTTTAATAACAATAATGAAATTAATATATATAATAAATTTAAAAATATACTTCTACTTTCTTTATATAAAAGATCAGTAAATAAAAGATTTTCTTTGTTAAATATAACTAAAACAAAAAATATATATCCATCATAAATAATAATTCCCAGTAAAGATATAATTATAATATTTAATATAGTAGCTTTATTATTATCATAAAATGTTTTTAAAAATAAATAATAAAGTATTAAATAATAAACATTTATAAATAATATATTGCTATATAACAAGTCATAAATAATTCCTATAATTAAAAAAGAAATAAATACTAGTTTTTTATTTTTTATAACTAGATAACTAATAGGTATTGAACTAATAAATATCATAGAAAAAAAATAGTTAATATTTTGATAGGTTGTAGTAATTACACTACTACAAATATTATCTAAAATTATTGATACTATAAAATAAATCATTTGATTAAAACCATTACATAGTCAATATCATTTATATCTTGATATGGTTTTACATATAAAATATAAGTATATTCATAACTATCCCTTTCTATTTTTGATACCTTCCCGACTGCTATATTTTTAGGTAAATCTCCTAACCCAGAAGTAATTATTTCATCTCCAATTTTGACATTTTTAGCATCCTCAGAAAGTTCTACTTTTAAATAAGGATAACTATAACCAGAAATAATCCCATATTTTAATGATCTATTTTTTACCTTTACTGATAAGTTATTATTGCTATTCGTAATAAGTTTTACAGTACTAGAATGTTTTCCTGCACTTTCTATAACTCCAATTAAAGAGTCTTGAGCTATTACTAAATTACCTGATTTAATACCATGTGCTCTTCCTTTGTCAATAGTAATAGTATTAAACCAATACATTTTATTTCTATTAATAGTTTTACTAAAAACATAATTATAATTAGAATAAGTGCTTCTAAGTTCTAATAACTTTCTTAGTTTTTCATTTTCTTCTTTTAAACTTTT
The DNA here is from genome assembly GCA_964555755.1 of uncultured Mycoplasma sp. Taxonomy (GTDB): domain Bacteria; phylum Bacillota_I; class Bacilli_A; order RF39; family UBA660; genus UMGS1449. The sequence goes on along the minus strand of CAZKTT010000050.1, from coordinate 3,285 downwards.
AACAGCAACGGAATCCATATTAAAAGTAAGAACTTCTTCAGATAGCTTTTTATTCTCTTTTACTAAATTTTTATATTTAAAAACATTATAATCATTAAGAAAATTAAAAGGTATACTAACAAAATCCATATAGTTTTTATAAGGAGTACTTTTCACAATATTATCCATATTTTTTGTTAAAAAAAACAACATACTAAAAAATATTAAAAATAGAATCAAGAATTTATAATACGAATTATTCTTTTTCATAATAGGACACCCTTAACATTTTCATAAAAACTATAATAATTATTATCAGTCACTATTAAATGATCAATTACTGGTATACCATTTAGTTTGCCTATTTCTATTAATGATTTAGTTAGTTCAATATCTTCAACACTTGGAGTTGCATCTCCACTTGGGTGATTGTGAATACAAACAATTGAAGAAGCCGAATTTTTATAAGCATACTTAAATATTTCTCTTGGATTAACTATGCTTTTATTTAAAGTTAAAATAAATAGTAATTGTTTTTTTATTACTTCTTTTTTAGAGTTTAAATATAAACAATTATAGTATTCTTGTTTTAAATTATAAAATTAATATCTTGTATTTTCATAAATAGTTTTAGGATTATCATAAATATCTCCCTTTACAGAGTTTTTATAATTAATTCTTTTAGCTAACTCTGAAATAGCAAGTAATTCAATAGCTTTAGCCTTGCCTATCCCTTTTATCGAAACAAAATCCTGATAAGTACTATTTTTTAAACTTTGAATACCATTTATTTTATTTAAAAAATCATATGAAAAATCAAGAACACTTTTATCTTTAGTACCTGTTTTTAAAACCAATGATAATAATTCTGCATCCGTCAAATTTTCTTTACCATATTTTAATAGTTTTTCTCTAGGTCTTTCTTCAACAGGCATTTCTTTAATTTTCATTTTCTAAAACCATCTCCTTGTAATTAGCTATAACTATTTTTTCTATATCTTTAATATCATTTTTGGAAGTTATTTTTACTATTTTGTCATATTCATTTAAAATGGCTATAAATTCTTTGCTATCAACAATACTTTCTTTTACGTATATACTATATCCATTTTCCTCATAATAGTTTTTTATTTTAGAAGCATTTTCTTTATCTTTAGTAATACCTACATAAAGATGATAACCATCATCAGTAGATATATATAAATAGTCTTTATAATTTCCTATGGACTTGCTCATTTTATCTTTTGAAGAATAAACTCCAACCTGCAGCATATATACTTTATTTTTTTCATCGAATACTGTTATAGCATTACTATCATAATTATCAAAGAATACTTTACCAAAGAAAAGTCCTACTACTACAGAAAGTGCTATAGGAATTAAAAATTTGTATTTCATATTATCACCATAAATATTATATAAATTTAAAATTTAAAAAAATGTCGAATAATCCCTAAATATATAATTATTAAAAAAAAGAAAATGACCTAAAAAAAAGAACTATTCTTCTAAATAGTTCTCTCCTTTATGAGGTTCTGTTCTAAGCAAATCATTATAGTCTTGTTGCCTCAACACTTCGTATAAAACAATTGCTACACAATTTGATAAATTAAGACTTCGTACGTCTGTAGTCATAGGTATTCTCATACATCTATCTAAATGTTTTTTTAATAATTCTTTTGGTATACCAGATGACTCTTTTCCAAATACCAAATAAATATTTTTACTACTATCACTATAATCAAATGAAGTATGCGGCTTTTTACCATACCTAGTAAAATAATAAAACTCACCCTTATTTTTTTCTAAAAATTCATCATAGTTTTCATATACCGTGTATTTTAATTTATCAATGTAATTAGCGCCGGATCTTTTAACACTTTTTTCATCAAGAGAAAAACCTAATGGTTTAATAAGATGAAGATGAGCATTCGCTCCAACACAAGATCTCATTATATTACCTGTATTTGTAGGTATTTCTGGTTCATATAAAACTATATTAATCATAATTCATATCCATAACTTTCTAAAAACTCAGATACTTGTTTAATAGTTAATTTATCTTTTTTATTTGAACTTAATACATCAATTATTTGACTTTGATTAAATATTAAAAGTGTTGGATATTCATATACCTTTTTCACTAATTTATCACTTTTATAATCATTATATACCTTATCTAAGGTACCGTTTTCATCAGAATTATAACCTAAGTTTAAATAAACGATATCTTCAGTCAAATTATGTTCTTTAATGTACTTAGCAAATTTCTTTTCAAAATTTCTACAAATACTTTCATCAGTTGTACACATATAAACTACTAAAAAATCTCTTTCTTTTAAAACTGTATTTAAGTTATTATATTTGACTTCATGTAATGCTGATGTTATAACAGGGTCATTTACTTTACTATCATTATATTGTTTATACCAAGAACATAAATATAACGTTGCTAAAACTGTTATTAGTATTATAATTCCTAAAACTATATAATTTTTAATTGGAATACTCTTTTTCTTTTCCATTTTTTCACCTCATTATAAGTATATTCTAACATATTAATTATATAGAGAAAAGAGTTTTAAAAAAGAAATAGTTTTATAAACTACTTCTTTTGCTCTATCTCATCATTTAATTGATCTATAAACTTATCAAAATCTAAAGTAACAGTATCCTCTTTACTATATTTTCTATAACTAACGTTTTTACTATCTACTTCTTTTTGACCTAGAATTAAGTTATATGGATATTTCTTTATTTGAGCTTCACGCATCTTATAACCAAGTTTTTCCTCTCTGTCATCCAAATTAACTCTAAATCCTTTTTCTACTAGTTTTTCTTTTACTTCATTAGCATAATCTAAATGATATTTATTATTAACTGGTATAACATTTATTTGAGTTGGTGCTAACCACAAAGGAAGAGCTCCTTTTGTTTCTTCTAGATAAAAAGCAGTAAATCTATCAAATGTACCAAATATAGCCCTATGGATTACCACTGGCACTTGTTTTGAACCATCTTTATCTATATATGAAAGATCAAATCTTCTTGGTAATAAGAAATCTAATTGGCAAGTAGATAAAGTTATTTCAGGCCCAACCGCAGGTTTTACTTCGACATCTAGTTTTGGCCCATAAAATGCTGCTTCTCCGACAGCTTCAAAATAATCAATTTTTGCTTTATTTAAAACATCTCTTAATTTATCTTCTGCCTCATTCCACATATCATCATCTGGAAAATACTTTTCCGTATCTTCTGGATCTCTTAATGACAATCTAAATTTATAATCTTTTATACCAAAATCCT
>CAZKTT010000049.1:0-5632 GCA_964555755.1 uncultured Mycoplasma sp. | reverse complement strand
TACAAAGCAGAATACTTATTTATTATTTTTATAACTTTAGCTTCATTATTAGTAACTAAATTTTTAAGTGTTTCGCTAATAAACGAATTAGCATTAGTATTTACTAACACTATTAATTTATCATTTATATTAAATATTTTATCAATCTCAGTATTAAAACTCTTATACAAATTACTTATATTTAATGAATCAACATATTTATTATATAAGCTTATCTTTAACAACTCATTTAGATTAGAAACAGCATTCTTTTTTGATTTTTCAATATAGTCATCCATATTTTTAAAAATAACACCAATATTTTTTCTGAAATCATTGTACACTAAATCATATAATTTAGGATGATCATATATATAATTAATTAATTCTTTATAAAAAGAATCAGTTATTTTATAAATATTTTCTACAGTTTCTTTGTTTTTTTCTTTTGAATAATTAGCATTTTCTGTAGATATTGTTTTCAAGTTTTCTAAAAGAGTTTCCTTTTCCATATTTATTCTCCTTATTCTATACTTATTTTACATTATTTATTGAAAAAATAAAAGCATAATTATGTAATTATTTGTAAAAATAGTAATAGTCATTTACTTTTTTTTGATTTTATTATATACTTTACTTATAATTAGGAGGTGTAATTATTAAAAATAGAATTGATGATTTGATTGACTATGTAGAAGATAACAATAATCAAAACAAATTACCAATTATACAGCCTACTAGCAATAAAGGCTTTACTGTTTTTGTAAATATTTTAGCAATTGCCCTCTTAGTTTCAGGTGGTTATGGAATCAAGTATATCTTTGATAGACAACAAGACATAAAAGAAGCTGAGGAAAAAAGGCAAGAGCTTTTACTTAGCAATCAAAGACAAGCTATAAAAATAGAAGAACAAAAAAATGCAAACAAGGAATTAGAAAAAACAAATCCTTACCGTGATTTTGGTAAATTAAAAGAAAAAAACTCCGACATAGTAGCTTGGCTATATGTCCCAGGCACTAAGATAGACATGCCAATTGTTCAAGCAGATGATAATACTTATTATTTAACACATGATGTTGATCGCGAGTATAATTCAATGGGCTGGGCTTTCGCAGATGCAAAAAATACTTTTCCTGATTTAAGTACCAATACAATTATGTATGGTCACACTTATAAAAGAACTGCCATTTTTAGTAATTTAAAAAATGTTTTAGATAAAAAATGGCTCAATGATAAAAGTAAACACGTTATTACTTTTGATACTGCAAAAGAACGTTTAACTTTTAAAGTATTTAGTGTTTATACTACTAATGTTACAAATGATTATCTAAAAATAAATTTTGAAAATGCACCAAAGTATAAAAGATACTTAGACAGAGAAAAAGAAAGAAGTATTAAAGATTTCAAAGTAAACGTTGCTAGTACTGATAAAATTATAACTTTATCTACTTGTTATGTTTCTGATAGTGAAAGATTAATACTCCACGCTAAATTAATTGGTTCAGAATAAAAAAAGAAAATAATTTTTAATTATTTTCTTTTTCATTTATATCTTTTAATTTTTTACCATTCAAACGATCATAACCCTCTAATAAGTTTCCTGGTAAAGCATAAACTAAACTATCTTTCTTCTTTTGTTCTTGGATAGCCAAATCAATTAAATTTTCTAATAACTCTTTATTAGTAATTTTTTTAGCCATCCATAAATAAGCAGATAAATCGCCAGGAATAGTATTTATTTCGTTAACAAATATTTTTTTATTTTTATCATCAATTAAAAAGTCTATTCTAGCTACCCCGCTCGCATTTAATATTTTAAAAGTATCAATAGCATAAGTTTTCATATCAGAAATCATTTCTTTAGAAATTATTGGACTAGTCTTGGAGTTCTTCTTCTTTGTTTTAGTATATCCTTCAACATATTTTTCCTTGAAAGAATAAAAATCTTCATCAATATTAATTTCCTCTATTTCACTAACAGATTGTTTTTCATAATTACCTAATACACTTATATTAGCCTCTTTAACATTTGGAACCTTTTCTTCAACAATTATTTTTCTATCAAATTTTAATGCCTCTTTAACATTATCTGCTAAATCGCTTTCTTTTTCAACTACAGATATACCAATTGAAGATCCTAAAGAAGCTGGTTTTACATATAATGGATATTTTAACTTACTTAATCTTTTTAAAACATCTTTTCTATTCTTTTCAAATTCAAAATCATAAAACCATTCATAATTACAGATTGGTACACCATTAGCCTTAAGCAATATTTTTTGAATCACTTTATCTTGTCCAATTGCAGAAGCCAAAACATTTGATCCAACAAAAGGAATTCCCAACATATTTAAATATCCTTGAAGCGAACCATCTTCAAGAAATGCTCCATGACCAATAGGAAGAACAACATCAATTACACAGATATTCCTCTTAAAAAATCCTTGTGATTCAAGAATAAATGACTTATCTCTTTTTACTAATGATACTTTTTTAGCATATCTTTTTACAAGATTTATATCTCGATAATGAATTATATCCCTTAAATGCATCCCTGTATACCAATCATTATTTTTATCTATATAAATAGGTATTACTTTATATTTACTATCATCAAGATTAGCCATTTGTTCTACAGCAGAAATTATACTTATTTCATGCTCAACACTTTTTCCACCAAATATTACTCCAACATTTAATCTCATCGTTAGTCACTCCTTAATAAAAGTATAGCAATATTATTTTTTCAAAACAAGAAATAAATAAACATTTTACTTTTATTTACATATTTCATTAACTATATCATCAATAGATATTTTGTCTACATCATACCAAGTAATATCATCAAACTGATTATTAAAAAATGTATATTGTCTTTTAGCATAATGTCTAGTATTTTGTTTTATTTTTTCAATAGCTTCTTCAAGAGTTATTTGATTTTCAAAGTATTCAAACAATTCCTTATATCCGATCGCAGTATTTAATGCTCTAGAATCAATTTTTTGTTCATACAATTCTTTTGCTTCTTCAAGTAACCCATCATCCATCATTTCATCTACTCGGTTATTAATTGATTCATATAATTTATCTCTATCTCTAGTTAATCCTATCATTTTAAAATCATATAGTTTTTCTTTTGCAAGCTCTTCATCAAAAGTATAATTATATAAAAGTGCTCTAATATATAATCCTGTACCTCCGACAATAACTATATTTTTATTTTTGTATTCATCCAGTAGAGCTCTTCCCATTTGTTGATATAAATAAACATTGAAATCTTCTTTAATACTAACTATATTAAGTAAATAATGAGGAATGCCATCCATTTCTTCATCTTTTATTTTAGCTGTACCAATATTTAATTCTTTATACACTTGCATACTATCAGCATTAATAACAATAGCATCAAGTTTTTTAGCAAGAGCAATACTTAATTTAGTCTTACCCACTCCAGTAGGGCCAACAACTACATAAATCATATATATCACCAAGATTAGAGTATCATTTTAACTATTTTAAGTCAAATAAAAAAGAACTAATTACTTAGTTCTTATTTTACTCTAACAGTTAATGTTACAGTTTTGTATCCTGCTTTGTAATTAACTGTACCTTTGGCATATACTTTTACTTTAATCTTATATGTTCCTTTTTTAACAGTAACTTTTCCTGTCGTCTTATTTATGGTTAATTTCGCAGAACCAGAAAGTTTTGTATATGTCACTGTACCAGCACGTTTAACTATAGTTATAGGTTTTACTACTTGTGCTTTTTTCTTAACATAAGTATATTTTACTGATTTTGTAGCGTATTTAAATGATAATGGTTGTTTTGCTTTATATATTGTAAATTTTTTAACAACACTTGTATTAGCATATTTACCTAAACCTGTTATAGTCATAGTAGCAGTACCTGCATATAAATAATTCTTATATGTCACTTTATAATCAGTTCCAAGGACTAATTTCTTATCACCGTGTTTAATAACTAAACCTGATTGTTTTTGGTAATAACCATTATATGTTTTATTTACTATTCCTGTTATTTTAGCTTTACTAATATCTTTTTCAAGTAAAACTATTTTAGCAGCAACACCTACAGAAAAGGTTTCTTCAGGATCCGCTACATTAGTAGCAGTAATTAAATAATTACCAGTATATGTTCCTGGAACTTTTGAATAGATATAACTTGGATGTGGTATTAAACCAATTTGCATTGATTCTCCTGGAGCAAGTTCTTCACTACTATCAAACCAGCTTGACCCAAAACCTTGAGTTGTTGGATTAGTTATGCTAAGAGTTAATGTAGTGATTCCAGTGTTAGTAATTGTAACATTCTTTGTTGAGGCCAAATATTCATCATTATCTAAGCCTGGATAAGAATATCCAAAATCAACACTTGATTTGTCAACACTAATCATAGTTGGTGAAGTTGTTGATTTTATTTTTGCTATAAAACGCGTGAAACTATCGCCCCAAACTGCAAATACTTCATCTGGATCTTGACCATTTACTTTAATATTTAAATCAGAAGCATTCATAGCATATCCTTCATCAGTAACAACTCCAATTTCAGCATAATAGTAGGTATCTTCTTGAATTGTTCCTTCAAATTTGGTATCGCATGGATATAGTTCTTGTGCATAACTTTCAGGAGTACATATTCCTTCTACCCAAAAAGTATAATCAATAGAATAATGTGCGCCTGGCTCAGCTGTTACAACAGGAGTTGGAGCTTGGTCTTCATAAACAGCGCCCCATTCTGGATCTGTCATAGAAGTTACAGTAACATTAGTACCTGCAATAGGTGCTGATAAAGTAACATTAATATTCTTTACCATAGAAGCATTAGAGATAAATTTTGCATATAACGTCATACTTTCTTCAACACATGAGGCCCAATAATTATGTTCAAATTCAGGATCTTCATACCAACCAACAAATGTAAATCCATCTTTTACAGGATCATCTGGCATATCAAATGAGCACCAATCAGTTACTACTATATCTTCAATAGGAGTTCCTCCATTAGTTTCGAAATGAACTACATGATATACTGTATATTCAAATCTTACAATGTATTCTCCATCTACAACATCAATTATAGTAGCATCGGATAAACCAATCATATGGAAGTTTACATAGTCCATGAATTCATTCCCTGCTTTTGGTTTAAATCCTATTTCTAAGTAATATTTATATCCTGATTCATATACTCCAGTAGTTCCTATATCAACACCAGGATTAGTAGTGGATGAATCATCTAAACCACCTCTATACCAAGTAATCAATCTCGTAGTATATAAGTCTTCATCGTCTCCACTTGGAGAGCATTCAGTAATTAAACTATCGCCATCCTTAGGAAAATCTCCACAATAAGCTATAGGACTAACAATAGTATCAGCATTTACATTAGCAAGCCCAATAAATCCGGTTAATGCTATTGCAATTATAAATAATATTCTTTTCTTCATAAAATCTCCTTTCTTATCATAAAGTGCTTATCATCTGTAATTTTATTATATCATTAACAAATATAATATTTATAGTTTTTTTAATATACTTTACAGAGAAAAAAGAACTAATTACTTAGTTCTATTTCACTTTAACAGTTAATGTTACAGTCTTATAAAGTGAATTGTAATTAGCATTACCTT
>CAZKTT010000048.1:0-5669 GCA_964555755.1 uncultured Mycoplasma sp. | reverse complement strand
GAGTAAATTGTTTTATTTATAACTAAGTCAAATTCACCAATATATTCAGTTACTTCAGCATTAAATCCTAATTTCATTTCATTTAAACCTTGATATTTATTATTATTGCCAAAGTATCCAGTTATAGCATTTAAATCAAAATATATTGCTCCAAGTTTAGCATATTTTTCTATTATGTACCATTTTGTTAAGAAGGTAGGATAGAATAATTTAAACTCAGGATTTTGACCTTCAATTATAAGTTCAACTCCATGTTTTTCTATTACTACTGAAGTAGCACTGATTATTAAACCTTGAGGGTTTTTAGTAAATAGTTCTGAAGCTGTTTCTAACTCTTTTTTATATATTGCTAGGACTTTATCAGATGTTATTTTAGAATTAGTTAATTTATTGCTTATTTTATTTTTATAGGCAGCATTTTGAATACTGTCATTTAGTTTTTCGTTCTTTTCTAATTCTTTTTCATAGATTAATTTTATATTATTAAGATATTTTTCGGTGTTTAGTTTAGCAAAGTATAATTCAAAGTTATTACCAAAACTATTTGCAAAATTTTGGTAGTAGGATAGCTTTCTATAATGTTTTTTTGCAATAAATTTGTAAAATATTTCAATATCATTATGATTACCTTGTAGTATTTCTACACCTCTAGAAATTGCTTTTCTTATTTTATTTTTAACACTATGATCGAAATTGTTAAATAGTGTTTGGCTAGATCCAGTTACTTTTAGAATGGCATTCCATCTTGGTTTTAAAGTTCCAAAAGATTTATTATCATCAAGTTGTTGATAGCCAATTTTTGTTAGAAAAGGGATCAAATCATTAGTATATGGACTTCTTATGATATTTCCATGTTTATCGCGTTTGTTATTTATGATTGGAGGATCAATTTTTAGATAGACGACGTTGTTTTTTGCAAGAAATCTTTTAAATTTATTAGTTATATCTACTACAAAGTCTTTGTTGTCATAATATAACAGTGGTCCTCGTGGGGCATATGCTGATTTATAACCTAATAAAAGAGGTTGAAAAAGAACTAAGCTGGCACCCATTAACATATTTTGATCATTTATAAAACCATAGTAATGCGGTTCGAAACCTTCTTTGTTCATAAGATTTGCATATGCAGATGTTTGATAATATGTGTGTAAGGGATGATTTGCAGAATAATTGTCGAATTGTTCAGGTGTTAGTCTTACTATCTTCAAAACTATCCCTCCTTATTATTTTTTCTATATATATGATATCTTTTTTTTATAAAAAAATCAATAAAAAGTTTAAATCTGGGGAAAAATATTATATAATAATTTTGGTGATAATATGAAGATATTAGATGTGAAAGCTAGAGAAATTTTGGATTCAAGAGGGAACCCTACTGTTGAAGTCGACATTGTACTTGACGATGGATCACTTGGCAGGGCCAGTGTGCCTAGTGGCGCTTCAACTGGAACTTTAGAAGCTTTAGAATTACGCGATGGTGAAGATCGTTATTTAGGTAAAGGTGTTAGACATGCAGTTAGTAACGTTAATAATATTTTAAAACCTTTATTATTAGGTAAGGATCCTAGTCATCAAAAAGAAATAGATCAATTACTTATTGATTGGGATGGTACAGAAAATAAAAGCAATCTAGGTGCTAACGCAACACTAGGAGTTAGTTTAGCCTGTTTGAAAGCAGTCGCAGTTAGTAGAAAGATTTCTTTATATGAATATTTGGGCTATGGTAGAGAGCTTCCAATTTGTATGATGAATATTGTGAATGGTGGGGCACATGCTGACAATAATCTAGATATTCAAGAATTTATGATTGTACCTAAAGCCAATCTAGTTAGTGAACGCATAAGAATAGGTAGTGAAATATTCCACACTTTAAAAGGTATTTTAAAGGAAAAAGGATATAACACGGGCGTAGGAGATGAAGGAGGATTTGCTCCGAATTTAAATAACACCTATGAGGCTCTTGATTTAATATGTGAAGCTGGTAAAAAGGCGGGTTATATTCCAGGTGAAGATTTTAGTCTTGCACTTGATGTCGCAGCATCTGAGCTTTATAACAATAATCTTTATCATATAGATAATAAAGAACTTTCACGTGATGAGTTAATTTCATATTATGTAGAATTGATAGAGAGATTTCCTATTATTTCAATCGAAGATCCTGTTGAAGAATCTGATCTTGAAGGATTTGCAATGTTAACTTCTTTAATTGGTGACCGTATTCAACTAGTTGGTGATGATTTATTTGTTACCAACAAAAAGCTACTTGAAAAAGGTGTGGCTATGAAAGCTGGTAATGCTATTTTGATTAAAGCAAATCAAATCGGTACAGTTAGCGAAATGATTGAAACTATATTATATGCTAAGGATCATAATTATAAAACTATTATTTCTCATCGTAGTGGTGAAACAGATGATACATTTATTGCACATTTTGCTGTAGCATTTAATTTAGGACAAATAAAGACTGGTTCTTTATCAAGAATGGATAGACTTTGCAAATACAATGAATTAATGAGAATTGAAGAAGAAATAAATAATTAGTAGAAAAAAATTAATAATATTTTAATTGCTTATAAATATACTTTGTTAGGTGATATAGGTGATTGAAATATTATTTTTATTTTTGGCTTTTATAACAATATTTTTAAGTGTCAAAATATCATATTATGCTGATGTCTTTAGTAGAAGTTATGGAATAAGCAAGGTTTTGGTCGGAGGTATTCTGCTTGCTGGTGTCACATCTTTACCTGAGTTTGTTACATGTTTTAGCGCGATTATAATTAATAATCCTTCGCTTGCTTTAGGAGATATCTTTGGTAGTAATATTTTTAATATATTTATGATTTGTTTTTTTGACTTGTTGTTTATTAAAAAGTACATTTTTAATAATATTAATTTAAGTCATCAATTGGTTTCATTTATTTTAATAATAAATTATATATTTATTATTATTTTTATTAATAAATTATCTGATTTTTCCTTTTTTTCTATAGGAATACCTACTGCTGTGATTATTATTACTTATATTTTTTATTTAATGAAAATACCTAAAAATGAACAAATTATTATTAAAGATTCTAATAATATTCATATTGTAGTGAAATTGATAATTACTTCTTTACTTATGGTTGTTTCAAGCACTTTATTAACTATCATTGTTAATGAACTTGCTATTATGCATCCTAAATTTTCTAGTAGTTTTTTAGGAGCAATTCTTCTAGGAGTTACTACATCACTTCCAGAAGTAGTTACTTTTTATACATTAATTAGCATTAATAGCTATGATTTAGCTGTTTCTAATATTCTAGGTAGTAATTTATTTAACTTTTTGGTTTTATCTTTAGGCGATTTTCTATTCTATCATGAATCTATTTATAAATATGGTGATAAAGATAGTAATATGCTTGTTATATTAGGGCTTATCTTTTCGCTAGTTTGTTATGGTAGAATTAGGATTAAGCAAGATAAATTATACTTTATATTACCTTTATTTGTAGTGGTTTTGTATTTTAGCTTTTGGTTTTTAAAAATGCTTTAATTTTGCACTTTGTTTGACATTATTTAATTGTTGTGGTATAATCTTATGTAATTTTTTACAGAAGGGGGTTTACCATGAAAAAAAATAATAATAACGATGATTATCAAATAACTGACTCGTTTTATATTGATCCTGTAAGGCAATATTTAAATGAAATAGGTGAGTATCCTTTGCTTAGTGCTGAGGAAGAAAAAGAGTTAGCTATAAGAATTGCTAATGGTGATGATGAAGCAAAACAAAAGTTTATTAATTCAAATCTTAAATTAGTAGTATCTATAGCTAAAAAATATCTTGGCCATGGGTTAACTTTTTTTGATTTGGTTCAAGAAGGTAATATAGGTCTTATGAAAGCAGTAGAGCGATTTGATTATACAATGGGTTATAAATTTTCTACTTATGCTATTTGGTGGATACATCAAGGTATTATACGTAGTATTGCTGATAAGGCTCGTACAATTAGAATACCTGTTCATATGACGGACAAAATTCATAAAATGCATAAAATTGAGCGAGAATTTTTCTGTCTTACTGGTAAAAATCCAAGTATAGATGAACTTGTTGATATTTCTGAATTTAGTAAAGATCAAATTATAGAGATGAGAAAGTATGCAGAACATCCTGCTTCTTTAGAAACTCCAGTTGGAGAAGATGAAGATTCAATACTTATGGATTTTATTATAGATGAGAACGCTGATTCTCCAGAGGATTATGCTTCTAGAGCTGATATGAGAGCGGATTTGGAAGAAGTTATGGATACATTAAAACCTAGAGAGCAACAAGTTTTAAGAATGAGATTTGGTTTTGATACGGATCCAATGACTTTAAAACAAGTTGCTAAAAATTTTAATGTATGTCACGAACGTGTGAGACAAATAGAGGCAAAAGCTCTTAGAAATCTTAGAAAATCTAGTATTGGTAAAAGTATTCGCATTTATAAAGAAGGAAATAACCTGGACGATTATATTAGTCCAGCGAAGAAGAATAGATTACATAGTAATTTGGTTTCTGAAGATGGTGAAATTTTAGATTTAATTTCTAAGTATGATGCTGAAGATAAAATGTTTAGTAGTGCAGAGAAAGAAATACTTAGAAATCTATTGCTTCAAGAAAAATCGAATGATGAATTAGTAGAAGATGAAGTGCTAGAAATTGAAGTAATGGAAGATGAATTAGCAGAAGAAGAGCAACTAGACAATGAAGCAGTTGCTAGGTTGATTAATAAATATAATAATATTAAATCTGCTATGTTAAAAACTCAACAAAAGAGAAAAAACAAAGTTAGAATTAAGTAAATTTGGCTTTGTTTTTCTAATGATTGACTTTTAGATCTTTTTTTGGTATAATTTATAAAGTCTTTTTAAGGGGGTGTAATAGTGCAAAACGATAAAGAGTATTACCGTGTACCTATGATTAAAGGTGGTTTTGATTCTGTTAGGCAATATTTGAATGAAGTTGGTGCTACTACTTTATTAAAGCCTGAGGAGGAGCGACAATTGTTCATAGAATATGCAAATGGTAGTGTTGAAGCACGCAATAAGCTTTTTATATCTAATACTAAATTAGTAGTATCTATAGCTAAAAAATATCTTGGTCGTGGGTTGCCGCTACTTGATTTGATTCAAGAAGGAAATATTGGTTTAAATAGAGCAATAGAAAAATTTGATTATACAAGAGGTTATAAGTTTTCTACTTATGCTACTTGGTGGATTAGACAAGGAATCGTGCGTGCTATTGCTGATCAGTCACGTACAATTAGAATCCCTAATCATATGTATGAAATAATTAATAAAATGAATCAAGAAGAAAGAAAATTTGTTATTGAGGTTGGACGTGAACCTAGTGACAGTGAACTTGCTGAAAGACTAAATATTACGTTAGATAGGCTTTATGAGTTAAAAAAATATGCAATTGTGCCTATTTCTTTTGATGCACCACTTGGTGAAGACAATGACTCATATCTTATTGATTTTGTTCCCGATGAACAAAGTCTTCCACCAGATGTTTCTGTCGAACAAGAAGATTTGTCAAAAAAAGTTGCTGCTTTGTTAAATACATTACCTGAAAGGGAAAGAGGCGTTCTAAGACTAAGATTTGGTTTTGATGGAGATCCACTTACTTTAGCGAGTATTGG
>CAZKTT010000047.1:0-5818 GCA_964555755.1 uncultured Mycoplasma sp. | reverse complement strand
TTCATCATCATTCCTCCTAGAATATAGTATGAATGTCTAAAATATATGTATAGGGTTTTGTCCATTACTTATTGTATATTTCGACAAATTATGATATATTCTTATTAGAATAGAGGGAAGTAGATGGATACTAGTAGAAAAATTGAAAAATTTTTTGATAGAATTGAACCATACATGGTAGTAGTAATTATTACTGCATTTATAGGAATACTATGTGGTTTAATTGGGACTTTATTCATAAAAATCTTAGACATTTTTACTGATTTTAGAGATATCTTTAACTATATCATAGTACTAATGCCTATTATTGGTGTGGCAATAGTATTTATCCATAAAAGCTTTAAATGTGAAGAAAATGGTGAAAAAATGATCCATGATACCCTTGTCAAAGAACAAGACGTACCTGGTTACATGGCACCAATACTATTTGTGACGACTGCCTTATCACATTTAGCTGGAGCAGCAGTAGGAAAACTAGAAGCACCCATTAAAATTGGTGGAAGTATAGGTAATTCTATATCAAAAATGTTTGGTTTAAAAAATATTGATAGAAAAACAGTAATAGCTAGTGGAGTAGCAGCTTTATTTGGTTCAGTATTTGGGGCCCCAATAACAGGTACAGTATTAAGTTATGAATTATGCTATACAAAAGAAAATAAAAAGCCTATCTATTTATTACCAATACTGGTATCAGCATATTTTGCTAGATTTATTGGATTCGCTTTTGGAACTAATAGTTTCATAGATAGATTAGTCTTTTTAAGCCATGCACAATTTTCGATAAAAGACATATTTTTAATAATAATTTTAATTGCAGTCTGTTCAGTATTTGCAATAATATTTGTTCAAACTTTGAAATATACAGATAAAATGTTTAAAAAAATAAATAATGAATATATAAGAATAGTAATAGGGTCTCTAATTATGATGGGATGTGTATTACTAATAGGAAACACATTATTTTGCGGGAACGATCCTTCATTGGTAGCATCAGCATTAAAAGATAACTCAATGTGGTATACTTTCATTTTAAAAGCTTTACTAACTGGTTTGTGCTTAGCCATAGGATTTAGAGGTGGGGCAATTGGACCAGCTGTTATTTCTGGTGCGACACTTGGAATTCTATTAGCTTCACTATTAGGAATCAATCTGTTTATGGGGGCCGCAATTGGAGCAGTATGTTTATTCGGAGGCATAACAGGATGTTATGTTTCTGCGATTGCTTTAGGAGTAGAAGTTTTTGGATTGAAAGCACTAGTATTTTATGTATTAATCGCTTTAATAATTAGAGTATTAATCAAATATGAATATATAGATAAAAAGTTTTAAAAGGAGAAGTTTATGGTAGCATTTTTTATGATAACTGGAAGTTTATTCGTAATAGGATCATCAATAATATTGCATTATATTTATAGTATGTTTCCTATCAATAAACTAACAATTTTTTTGAAGCCAACAGAAGATACTATTTTTAATAATACTAGTATTTCAATTATACCTCTAATACTGTGGTCCTTTATTGAATTACCTGTATTAGGTGAAAACAATTACTTCATATGGGCATTATTACTAAATATATTTTTAAGCGTAGCCATTAACTATATATTTATATATGGATATAGCCTTATTTCAAAAAATGATAGTGATATTATAGAAATAATTAGCATTATAATAGGAACCAGTACAGGATTCTTTGTAAATGGAATAACACTAGTTATAGGAACTTATAGTAACATGTTATATTCTATTGCAGGAGTATTAATAATAGCATTTATTTTTATACTAATAAAAAAATATCCCCCAAAAAGCAATTTTTTCAGAGGAAAAAACATGTAAAAACCACTCAATAGAGTGGTTTTTTATTTAATAAAACAAACAAGTATTTTATTTATTGCTAGTGTAAGAATAGCAACACTAATCATAATATAATTGATATCAAAAAAAGAATTATTTGAAATTACAGTATTCATACCATTTAAGTATCTAAAAGCTACAATCATAAGATAACAATGTAAAAATATTACCACTAAGTTATTGATTGAATGTTCACTCTCATGTTTATTTTTCACAAAAAACAAAATGAAAGATATCAAAGAATATATCATAAACAAAACAAAGCAGATAATCCCAAAATTACTCTTTATAAAATCAGTATATAGAATAATTCCAGAAATCAAAAAACCAATAAAAGTAATATTCTTAAGATAATAAGTAATTAAAGAAAAAGCTTTCATATTACTGGTCATCTCTTAATTTATCAAAAGGATTAGTAATTTTATCATAAATAGCATTAAGCTCAGCCATAGAGTCTACTACATCAGGTGTATCATCAATAGGTTGATCAGCATTTTCAACCTCTGGTTTAGGAACTTCCATACTCATAGGCTTATTTATACTTTGTGGCATATCTCTAGGAATAGTATCAACTTTTGGTGCTTCAACTGAAGGAGTATTCTTAGTTTCAATATTATTAGGTTGTAAGTTAATTTCTTCATTAGAAGGTACAGAAACATCAGACATATCATTTTCTGCACCATTAACAGGTTCAGGTTCATTATTTAATAGAGCTTCATTAATATGAACTTCTGTTTCCTTAAGTCCTGAATGATCACGATTTTCATCTTCTAATAAATCGCTAAATTCATCATCAAACATTGGAATATATTTTTTTATAACATCAGGATAAATAGCCTTAGAATTTAAAATAGCATTTCTAACATCATTGGCACTAACTTCTTTTTTATTAGCAAATAAAGCTTCAGAAAAGGCTTGACTAAACATAGTAATAGCAACATCAGGATATCTTGCAGCATTTTCATAAACCCTATTGTATTCAGTGGTAAGTTCAACGACGAAAGTAGCTAGTTTTTTTTGTAGGAATGGAGAATATCCCATTTTTATACCTGTACTGTGTTCAATTCTAGGAATTACCCCAGTAACAATTTTAATAGTCATTTCCTTATCAGGTTCAGCAACATCTATACGTTGAAATCTACGTGTGAAAGCCTTATCGCGTAATATATATTTTTCATATTCATCAGAAGTTGTAGCTCCAATTACCTTAAGATCACCACGCCCAAGACCGGTCTTAAACATTTGAGCAAAATCAAGTGCACTTTCATTAGTAGCATTAACTAAAGTATGAATTTCATCGATAAATAGCATATACTTTTCATGAGCCAAGATTTCGTCAATAAGCGTTTGAACCCTAGAATCACCAGTTTCTTTTACAGTTCCTAACAAAGCTTGAGTATCAACTTTAATAATAGTATAACCCTTTAAAGCATCTGGTACAGCATCCCTTTGTATTAAATATGCAAGTCCCTCCACTATAGCAGTTTTACCAATACCAGGTTTACCAGTTAAAATAGCGCTCTTGTCAGGTGTAAGCAAAACTAAAGAAAGACGCTTAAGTTCTTCTTCACGACCAATCGCAGGATTAACAACATATTCTTGTTCAGTAAAATTTATTCCATATTTTTTTATAAAAGTATCATTATTATCATTATTAGGCATTAATATACCTCCTCACTCTATTAATAGTATAAAGTATTTTAATAATTTATACAATGTAAAAAGGATAAACTTGACAAAAAAACTTGCAAATATAAGACAAATCTGCTAAAATACATATATAACTTTATGGCGTTATTGGTGAAGTGGTTTAACACGCTGGATTGTGGTCCCAGTATGCGTGGGTTCGATTCCCACATAGCGCCCCATAAGGAAGTTTACTCGAACTGTTCGAGCTTAATCATAAATCTCAATCGGAAACGATTGATTTTTTATTTATAAAAAATTTTCCTAAAGCACACTTATTTCACTAAAAAAATACATATTATAGTGCTTCAAAACTAAAATGCTCATCTTATTTAGTTTTACTCTTCCAAAGTTTTTCTTAAAACTCATAGTCAATATATATCCCATATAAAATGACATATCGTCAATCATATCAATATAGATTTTGAAAGAAAAATAGTTGATTTGGTGGCCAAAGCAGTAGTATAATGAGCAGCATTTATTGAAACTATAATTCAGTTGAAGAAGTTTTAAAGTTTACATCTTAACTTTTTATGTTATAATAACGAAGTGGGGAGAGATCAAAATGGAAATTAATAGTGAAATACCGTTTTGTGATGTATTAGTAATCACTAAAGATATGTGTGAACTTATAAATGATGAATCATTTGAAATTGTTTATAGGCCTGTTAAATTAAATGATGGGAACAAAATAGTAGATTATACTTCTATCGTAGCAACTCCAAGTGCTAAAGTAGAAGATTTGAAATCTGTTATAGATAATCAAAACAATATTGATAAAAAAGACTTTCAAATACCAAACGAGTATTGTCATATAACAACATATGAAACAGAAAAAAAGAATAACTTTATATCATTTGATTATAGTGATAACAATCCAGTTAAAGCACATTTTACTGATAAGTATAAGTATATAGATAATTTCTTTAGTAGTTATATCAATTTTAGAAATCACTTAATAAGTGAAAAGCAAAGAGTAAAAGAAGATGATATTTATCAATACTTTTCATCTCTTGTAGGATTTACTGAAAAAGAAAGAAACATTACAAAAACAATAATAAAAATGAATAGATTATAAAACATTTAGTATAAACTAGATGTTTTTTTTATAAATATTTAGGTGTGTCTGAATTTTTCCATAAATGTATATATGTAATCAATATACATAAAGGAGAAGAATATGAAAAAAATACACATAATGTTTATAATATCCCTAGCATTAATACTAACAGGGATATCAGAAGTAAAAGGAGAGACATATAACGGAAGATTATATGAAGTTTGGCATCCTGATTCTGGATTCACAGTTTTTGCAGCAGAATCGAATGGTTATATGGATTATAATAGTTGGATGATAAAATCCACAGCAGACAATAAAATATATTATTGTATAGATCCAGCTTTACCACTTGAAGGTTCCTCATCTGGTTCACATAATTTATACACTAACAAAGAAGAAATACTAAGTCATACATCACTTACAGAAACAAAATACAAAAAGATTCAACTCTTAGCATATTATGGATATGGATATAAAGATGACACAATAGATCACACTAATAAAAGGTGGTATGGAATTACTCAAGTTATGATATGGAGAGTAATGAGGCCGGATTTAACATGGACTTTTAAAGCAAATAGAAATGCCACACCAGATAGTAACTTATATAAAAACGAAGTAGAAGAGTTAAATAAACTAGTTGAAGACTACAGTAAAGTTCCCAGTTTTGCTAACAAAATTATAATGGTAAATTCTGGTGAAGAACTAACCATTGAAGATACCAATAAAGTATTTCACAAATATGCCCTAAATCAAGGAAATAATAATGTAAAATTAACTGAATCTGGTAATAAACTAAAAATATATTCAGAGTATGGATCTTTATATCAACTAGGATACACAATACCTTTAAAGACTAATGAAAAATTCGGGGCATTTGTAAGTAGTGATTTTCAAGATATTATAAGAATGGGTGCACCAGAAACACAATCATTTAAATTCATGGTAGAAGTTCAAGGAGGATTTGTTATAGTACAAAAAAAAGATTATGAAACAAAAGAAGCAAAACCTCAAGGCGAAGCAACTCTAGAAGGAGCAATCTATAGTGTGTATGATATTAATAATAATTTTATAAAAAAGATAGAAACAGATGAAAATGGAATAGCTCAAACAGGACTTGATTATGGAGAATATATATTAAAAGAAGAAAAAGCACCAAAAGGATATACCTTAAATACCAAACTAGAAAAATTTAATTTAAATGGCACAGATAAACAT
>CAZKTT010000046.1:0-5831 GCA_964555755.1 uncultured Mycoplasma sp. | reverse complement strand
TCCCTTCATTATTATTAATATATATTACCTTAATCTCTATTTCTTTTATAATTATTCCTTTTAATGGACATTCTAATAAAACATTCATCTCATATTCATATCTATTTCCTTTTACTGATAACATAAAATCCATTATTTCATCAGTAAATGCCCTTAATCCTGTCTGAGTATCATATATTTCTGTTTTAGATACTAAGCGATATATATGTCGTGTAATAGTATTCCCCAATCTACTCTTAAGTGGAGTTTTTTTGGATACAATTCTTTTGCCTATGTATAAATTTTTTTTATCCTCTAAAGATGCATTACATAGCTTTAATGCATCTTTTATATCATGTTGCCCATCTGAATCCATTGTTACAACTACATAATTTTTTTTATATTTTTCTTTTATGTATTTATAACCTGTTTTTAAAGCATAACCTTTACCCATATTAGTATCGTAAGTAATAACTTTAGCATCTTTGATTTTAGAAAAGATATTGTTGTATGATTTGTTGCTTCCATCATTTACTACTACCACATCAACATCTTCTTTGGTGAGGTTATCTACTAATTCAACAAACTTTTCATCTGGTTCATAAGCTGGTATTAAAACTATTTTTTTATTTATAACTATCTTCTTTCTTCTCCTTTCATACCTGCAGGTATAT
Source organism: uncultured Mycoplasma sp. (assembly GCA_964555755.1). Classification (GTDB taxonomy): domain Bacteria; phylum Bacillota_I; class Bacilli_A; order RF39; family UBA660; genus UMGS1449. Next base: position 5,178 of record CAZKTT010000046.1, on the reverse strand, counting down.
TACCTCCTTGCATCATGCCACCACCCATTATTTGGTTAGTTAATTCAGTAGTTTTATTACCATTTACAATTAAAGTACCAGAAGTATATTTACCCTCTCCATCATAATCAAATGGCGAATTTGCTGTTATGTTTATATTGCCACCCTTGATATATAAATTACCATTGGAATCAATTGCATCAGTATCACCTTGACCCATGTTTATGGTAAGATCACCACCTGTTATTTCAACTGTAGCTTTGTAACTACTAGATTTATTAGTTGCATTAATGCCATCATCACTGGCTTCAATTTTTATAGTACCATCATTTATTTTTATATAAGTTGCTTCTACCCCCTCAGAAGCATTGATAGAATATTTACCACCTGTTATTTCTAATAGTCCGTCAGCGTGAATGCCATCATCTCCTGAATTTAGGTTGAATGTTCCGCCACTAACTTTTATATTGGAATTAGAATTAATTGAATCATCTTCTGAATTTATAGTTAAAGTTCCATCTGTTATACTAATACTTTTTGTTGCTTTTATACCTTTTATACTATCTTCATCTGAAGTTTTTTCAGTTTCTCTTCCAAAATCTTCGACTGTAGATTTAGTCTTTCCACCATTACCTGTTGTTATTGTAATATTTCCTTTAGTGATAATTATATCCCTAATTGACTGAACACCATCTTTTTTACTAGTAATTTCCAAAGTCCCACCATTTATAGTAACATCTCCTTTTTCAGTGTTTTCATCATTAGTTGATTTAATACCATCACCTTTTGCATCAATAGTAATTGTACCATCATTTATAGTTACACTATCCCTTCCGCGCATACCATCATCATTTGAGGTTATATTTATTGTTCCACTTTCAACTTCTAAATCATCTTTGGTAACAATACCATCTTTATTGTTAGCAGTAATGTTTAAGGTACCACTTCCATCGATAATTAAATCACATACCGCATATATAACTCCATCATATTTGCTGCTGCCATTATCAACCAAAGTAGATGTAGTACCATCTTTTAAAGTAATGGTTACATTTTTACCATTTTTTATATATATTGCTGGCCCATTTTTGTTAGTTATACTTACATTATCTAATATCAAATTAACATCTCCTGTTGTATCTATAGTAAGCATACCATTTTCTAACGTACCAGAGATATTATAAGTTCCACTATTTTTAATTGTTGTAGATTCAGTTAAATTTATAGTATTATCTGTTGCAATGTTATCATTACTTTTTTCGGATAAAATTAATCCTGCTACTAATAAAATAGCAAGTATACAACATATAACTACACTACATATAATTTTTTTCATTATAATTCTCCCTCCATATTATGTGTTAAAACTATTTTTAAGTTACCATTACGAACTCTTAATTCATCAATAAACTTTTTTTCATTTGCCTTAGATTTTAAATTAACCAAATAAGTTAGCTCAAATAAACTTCCCATATTAGTAGTTTTAGTTTTTTCTAGTTTATATGAATCCACGTATTTTTTAAATATATCATCAAATAAATTAGTATAATCTAAATCTTCTGGTATGGCTATAATTAACTTTTTAGCTATATTATTACCAAACTTAACTTTATTTAAAACAAGTATTATTAAACATGCTATTACTGCACCAATTATTCCAAATGCAATTTCTCCAACACCAATTGCTAGCCCAATAGTCATTGCTAAAAACACACTTAATATTTCTTTAGAAGTTCCCGGAACGCTTCTAAATCTTACTAAAGAAAATGCTCCTAAAATGGCTACTGATGTTCCTAAGTTACCATTAACTAACATTATTATAAAACTAACAATCATTGGTAATAATGCTAAAGTTATTGCAAAATTTTTTGTACATTTTGTTGTTTTCATGTGTACATATGAAATTATTATTCCTAATATAAATGCCGTTGCCACACATACAGCTAGTTTTGTTATGGTTATTAAATCACCACTAAAAATACTACTTAACATAATTATTCCTCCTAAAATATATAATTTTTATAAATATTCCCATATTTAGAAAAAGATATGGGATATATTTTTAATTCTGATAGAATGCTCGTAAGCCATATAGGAAATGTATCTAATGTTTTAAGTTCCATAATGCATTCATCATTATTAAAATATTTGTGTCCACTTGAACCAAGAGTTAAATTTAAATCGTTTGTCCTGTATCTTAAATTTTTATCAAAAGTTATTCTTAAATTCTTATTGTCTTTGTCATAGTAACTTAATCTATCATATGCTAACATTACTTTTGGTTTTAAATTATAATTTTTTATAATGTAATTCAACTCATTTAATATTTGTTTATTGCAATTTGGAACAATTCCTTTATAATAATAATCATTAAACTCTTTTAATGTTATACAAATTCTTCTTTTATTACTAATCCCTTTATATTTTTTCTTTATTTCAAAAAAAACTTTATCTTCCTCATGTGGTAAATAATAACTTCTTAATCTGATTTTTTCTTTATATATTGGTTTTTCAATAGATTTATTTATCAAACTAAAGTCATCAGTATCAAAATATAAATTACTAATATTACTTTCAAAGTATTTATCTTCTTTCAAATGATTTCTTATTTTACTAAATAACATTTCAAATTGATTGGGATTTAAAACATATTTCTTTTCCATTCTTTTAAATGTTTCTATCATACTAATTTTTCTCCTTTCTGATTAGATAGTATGATATAGATATTAAACGAAAATTAAAAAAATAAGAAATTTTTAAATTTTCTTATTTTTTATTTTATAATTCTTATGGTATTTGTTGCTTTTTTTATTGATTCTTTATATAAGTTATCAAAATTAGCTTTTTCTTTTTTATTTAATAAATCTATATCTTTATTTGTTATTAAAAACTTATTATATTTAGATAACTTTTTTATTAACTTATTAAATGATATTAAATATCTTATGCTTTTATATAAAAATAAATTAAATTTATAGTATATAGATATGTGTTTTTCATTATATGTTTTTTTATAAGCATAATTTATCATTTTAGATATTTTTTTGGTCATTCTACCTTTTAGTTTTGTTTCTTTTTTATATTTAAATAAATCTATTTTATATTTTTTATTTATTAGATATTCATCATAATACTCTTCAATAAATGAATGATTTTTTTTATTGTTTTTACATTTCTTACACATTTTTCTTACTAGTGGATGAATGCAATCATCTAAGGCATAATGACATATGTGGCCATACAAAACTCCTATTAGTTCCTTATCGTTTTCTAAATTGTTTTTTTTTAGATAACTTTTCATATTGTCAAAAAACTCTTCTTTTTTCTTATTATGACAAATATGTCTACATTTAGAAAAATTAGATAAATCTCCTCCAAGAGAGAATGTTAACATATAGTCTAAATTTATATCATTATCTTTTAAGCTATTATATACTTCATTAGCCATAACAATATGACTTATATATTTAGACATAATACCACCTCAATATTATTACATAGTTATTATAACTTATTTTGTTTATTATTAAAACAAAAAAAAGAACTATTTTAAGTAATCTTGTAGTTCTTTTATTATACTTTTTGCATCACTTATGCCTATATCATATATCTTTTGAAAGTTTTGTTTATTAACATCCTTAATGTTTATATCTAAATCCTTAGATGGTCTTATTACAAACACTTTATTTTCTTTTTCCAATTCTTTTATTCTATCTAAAGTTTCATTATATTTTTTGTATCTATTTTCCATTGCCTTTATAAAATTAGGATATTTTTTATACTTTTTATGTAATCTTTTTATATCTTTTTCTTTTAATGGTTCTTTTTTATAATTTATAGGTCTAGTTAAAATAATAACTATTTTATCATATTCATTTAAAAAATCTTGTGTTATTGGAATACTGTCCGCTATAGCACCATCTAAATACTTTTTATTATTTATTTTTACTATTTTTGTTATAAAAGGCATAGCAGAAGTAGCTCTTAAAGCTTCCATTTGTTTTATAGGATCAGTTATTTTTATATATTCAGGTTTTCCTGTTTCTATATTAGTGACTACCGCTTCGAAATGTTTGTTATTTTTAATAAATGTTTCATTATCAAATGGATAATATTTTGTTGAGGTTTTATAATAAGCAAATCGTTTATTGATATAATTACCAGTAAATATCAATGATAAAATTCCTTTATATCTAGGATCTTTAGCATACTTTTTATTATATTTAATTACTCTTTCTTTTTGCTCTGAAAAATAATTAACCCCGAATAAAGCTCCTGCAGATACACCAATTATTCCATCAATATTGATATTATTTTCCATAAAAATATCTAATACTCCTGCAGTATATAAGCCTCTAAAGGCACCACCTTCTAAAACCATACCTATTTTTTTCATATTAATCACTTCTTTATATGAGTTTTTAATTCTTCCTTGATGCTTGTATTTGATTCTTTCAAACTTTTTTTCATTAATTTTTCTACTTCTTTATGTAATTTATCGTTAGCTTGTTCTAAATCCATCTTTCCTACTTTGAATGGTTTACCATATCTTATTACCAAATTATTACTTCTAAATTTATATTTACCAGTTATAGCACAAGGAACAATATATGCGTCAGTTTTTTGAGCCATTGAAACTGCTCCAAATTTAAAAGGTCCTAAAAGATCTTTGTCTGATCTAATTCTAGTCCCTTCGGGAAATAATCCTACTGCTCCTCCTTCTTTTAAAGTTTCTATTGCTGCTTCTTTTGCTTTTGGATCTTTTTTTGTTCTATCAACTGGGATACATCCATTCATCTTGAAAAACCAAGCAATTATTTTATGATCAAAATATTCTTTTTTTGCTAAATATCTAAGATATCTTTTAGTAGACATTATAGTCATACATTGATCAAGTAGATGTTTATGATTACATGCTACTAAAATAGGTCCATCATTTGGAATATATTCACTGTTAATAAACTTAGGGTTATATAATATTTTAAATAACATACCTAAAGTTGCTTTTTCTATTTTAAAAATAGTTGTTGTTTTATTGCTCATATACTGCTCCTTAGTTTCTAACTCTTATTTTTTCTTTTTTGTTTTCTAAATATTCTATAATGTCTTCTTTTCTGTCCATAATTTTATAATATTCTTTGCACTTTGTATTTGCAAACTCTTCTTTATATACTTTATCTAAAAAAATTATTAATTCCT
>CAZKTT010000045.1:5050-5945 GCA_964555755.1 uncultured Mycoplasma sp. | reverse complement strand
AGGATTCATAATAGTTATTGTCTTTTAATATGTTGTCTAATTCTTTTTTTAGTTATTTCATTTAAACTTAATAAATTATTATTTATTATTATATCTTCATAAATAATATGTTCTTCACCATCAATGGTAACTTTGTATCTACCATTACTTAAGTATTTATATTTTTCTATTTTCATAAAACCTCCTTATACTATAAAAAAAGAATCTAATTCGCTTTTATTTCAATTAGGTCCTTTTCTACTTCTTCTAAAGCCTTTCCTATTGGTTTAACCGATATGTAATCTGCTTCTGGCATTTGAAGATGTTTTGTTTGTAATATTTCATTACTTCTTTGAGCAACAATATGTACTAATCGATATTTAGAATCTACATGTAGTAATAATTTGTCAATCGATGGATAAATCATTGTATCACACTCCCTATATTAAGAATATAATATATTTTTAAACTTTACAAGAAATGTGACAAAATTTGACGCTTTTTGACAATTATTTTTTTAGATTGCTAAGTATTTCATCATAAAACTTTTCACTTTTTAAAGTTAGAGGGTATTCACTTGATATTGCAATTAAGTAAAGTGCTGCAAGAAAATCTTTTTGAAATACTAAAGCTATGTTAAATAGTTTTTTATAAATTTCTTCTTTATCATTAGTTTCCATATATTTATTATAAATATAACCTATTAGCATTTTTCCTTTTAAATTTTTATCCAAAGTAATATAGTTTAGAGCTTTTATTTCTTTAATAATTGCTCTGTTAAAAGAATCTATATTGTATATTTTGGTATCATCTAAGTTTAATATACTACCAAGATATTCTAATGAAGAATTTATTTCATTTTCTATTGTTTTACCTTGTTTTATATTTAAAAATATGTTTTTGTATCTTCTGTTTT
>CAZKTT010000045.1:3826-5040 GCA_964555755.1 uncultured Mycoplasma sp. | reverse complement strand
GTAAGTGCACCATTTGTTCTACTAGGAAGCAATATTTTTTTAATTAAATCAATATAATATGAACTTATTTTTTTATAATTTCTTTCTAATTCCCCTTTTTTAAACGTAAAAGTTATTCCATCAAGTTTAGAATAATACTTCATTGTGTCATTATATCCCATTTTTATTGCTTTCCTAGAGTTGGTTGGATTGAAATCAATTATAAAACTTGTTTTATCCGACATTTTTAAATAATCTATTTTTACATCTTCATCTTTTACTTTTTGTTTTATTCCAATAGCAGATAAATCAACTGCGATTATTTCATCTGCACCCATATCTATTGCTAAATTAATTGGAAGATTATCATAGTATCCTCCATCTATATAATATTCTCCATCTATTTCTTTTTTTTCTACTGCAGGAAAACAAGAAGCAGATGCAATTATGTATGATATAAGTTTTCCTTTTGGAATCATATTCTTTGATAACATCTTAGGAACACGTGTTTTTAAATTTACTGTTACTAAACCATAATCTATTTTAGACTTTCTTATTTGTTCTTCATCTAAAATTTTATATAAGAAAGATTCTGCTTTATCAAACTTTAATCCTTTGTTATTCAAAAACTCTTTAGCAGCTTTTTTATAATCAGAGGTGTTTTCAAAACCCATATTAAATAGTGTTGTTGTTTCCATGTTCGTCCACATCTTTTTTAGTTTTCTGTAATTTCCTGATGTCAATATAGCTCCATTAATAGCACCAATAGAAGTTCCTGTAATTATATCTATTTTTATACCTAGTTTTTTTAATGCTTTATAGACACCAAGTTGATAAGCTCCTTTTGATCCTCCACCAGATAATACTAAAGCTCTCTTCATATTATCACCTCTTTATTTATTATAACATAAAAAATGAACAACTTAATAAGTTATTCATTTTATATTTTAGTATCTTCTTTTTCTTGTTCTTACAAGAGCTCCGGTCCCAGCAGCAGTAGACATTGCTAATCCTGCCAAAGCAAAAGGTAGTAAATCACCTCTGACATCTCCTGTTTTTGGAGAATAATCATAAACCTCTGCAGTAGGCGTAATTACTTCTTTTCCAGGTTCATCTGGTTTTACTGGTTCATCCGGTTTTATTGGTTCATCCGGTTTTGTAAATGATTCATTAACATCAATTAAATAAATCTTGTAATCTTCATCATATGGATCAAACCAACGAATTCCTAATAA
>CAZKTT010000045.1:0-3726 GCA_964555755.1 uncultured Mycoplasma sp. | reverse complement strand
CATCTACTACATTACCATTACTATCAATTATTTGAAGAACAGCTCCACTTAAAGGATTACCATTTTCATCTACTTTTGTTGTTATTACTTTTACTTTGTGTTCCTCAATAGGTGTAGCAGTACCTGTTGCTCTTGTATCATCATTTTCATCATTAATTTCTTCTGCCTTAACAATATTAGGCATTAATAGTATTCCGCAAAGAATAATCATAATAGTAATAATTTTTAAATTTTTCATACCAAAACCTCCCAAATATTGCCCACTATGATAACATGATAATGTCACCATTTCAAGGAATTTTTAGATTTTTAATCAAAAACTAAGTTATTTATTATAATTATGTGCAATAATTAATAAAATATTTAAAAATATAATAAAAAAAAGACTTTCGTCTTTTTTAGAAATTGCAACAAGATCCACATTGAACATTAGTGCAAACATTTTCTTCACAGCAGCTATAATCTGGTTGATATGTATGTTTAAATACATGATGATTTATAATTTTAGTTCTAATTGGACAAACATGTGGTACAACATGTTCAATTGTTCTGTTTACTACTCTTTCTCTCATTGGTTCAATTATTGGTGTAGATGTCATACCCATATTCATTCCATTACTCATATAATCTTGATCTTGCATTACATCTATATCGATATTTCCTTGATTATTATCAATATCGATAACATTATCTTGACTACCCATCATAAATGGATTTGGATTGTTATTTCCAAACATTGTAAATCCTCCTTATCTAATTTATAGTATGATAAAAGTGCTTTTTATGTATAAGTAAATAGCATAAAAAAACTATCAAGAATTCTTGATAGTTTTATAATTAGAATATTAACATTGCTAACATTAGTATTACTAGCGCTGCAAGTCCGATTGCTGCGACTACTTTTAGTGCCCATTTAAACCATGTTGAATACTCAACTCCTGCTAGTGCAAGGCCTCCCATGATCGCACCACAAGTTGGAGTTATCAAGTTAACTAAGCCATTAGCTGCGACCATTGTCATGATTGTACCTTCAACACTATAATGTAATTGAGCTGCGATTGGTCCAATAATTGGAGCTGATATAGTAGCAAGTCCAGATGAAGATGGCACAAGTACAGATAGTATTATGTGTAAAATATAATTTAATGGAGTAAATAGAAGTACAGGCATATGACTTAATAATTCTGCTGAATTAAAGATAATGTAATTATCCAAGTATGTAACACCCATTAAATATTTAACTCCTCTAGCTACTGCTACAATCAAGATTACTGCCATCATATCTGCAGCACCTGCTATGAAGTTATCAACTATTTCTTTTTCTTTCATCTTGTTAATTATACCTATTATAATAGCCATAATTAAGAACCAAACAGCGGCATCGTAGAACCACCATTCTCCAAGTGGTGTTCCTGTTAAAAATTTTGAGAATGATAAGCCAGATGTTCCACCAAACTCTCCCCAAGGAATAAATCCAAATATCATAACTAAGAATGTTATACCAAATATAATGAGAGTGTATCGTTGTTTTTTACTTAAATCATTCTTATCTGATAAACGGCCATTTTTTCTAACATTTTCAGCATGAATGATAAATAATGTTAATACTAATGTACAAATTAGCAAAGGTACTACCATTTTAACAGCAAATGCACCTTTTACTAAACTAATTACTATGCGTATCAATTCATAAACTGTTGCTATTAGTGATACGCTAATACCTAAAGTATTAACTGCTGATAAATCTTTTACTTCTTCTTTTGGTTCAATCATACGACCTTTTGTTTTTACTTTTTCTGCATAAACTATAAATGCTATTAAAGCTATCGCATATATGACTGCTAGTACTATTGTTTTCATATCAAGTGTATTTTCTATCGATTTTGTGACAATAGCACAAATCTTATAGAAGACTAAAACTATAAATAAGTTAATTCCAAAAGTATTAACTATAGATAATCTGTTTGTTTTTACTTTTTTTACTTTTGTTTTTTTAGCAGCTTTTTTTGTTTCTTTTACACCATATTTTTCTTCCATTACTTTTTGTTCACGTAATGTTAAGAATGTAGAACCTTTATCTTTTTTTACTTTGTTAGCATATAACATTACAAATGCAATAGCAATTCCTAATGTTACTAACCATAGTGCTATACCTATTAAGATAATTGCTCCTTGATCAACTGCTATTCCAGTATCTTTTAATGCACTTATTGCTACACCATTTGCAAATGGATTTATAGTAGATCCTAATACCCCACAACCTGCTCCTAATAAAACTACTGCTGAAGCTACAATTGTGTCCATTCTAGCCGCTACCATAGTCGCAGCAAGCAAAGCATAAAAACCTACTGTTTCTTCAAGCATTCCATAAGTTGTTCCTCCGATTGAGAATAAAAACATTAAGATTGGAATTAATAATAATTCTCTTCCTTTTAGTTTTTCAACTAAAACCCTGACTCCTGTCTCAAGTGCTCCTGTTTTACTTACTATGTTTAGGAAACCACCTAAAACAAAGATGAATATACAAACATCAATTGCTTCGGCAAAACCTTCGACTGGAGACATTAAAATGTTTGCAAGAGTTGCTTTTACTACACCACTACCATCAACTAGTTTTTCACCAGAAAATTGAGCGGCAGGTAAAAAGTGTGTTAGTATGGCAAGAAATATTATTAGAATTAAAATAATGGAAAATGCTGATAATCCAAATTTTAAATTCTTTTTCTTGACTGTTTCTTTACTTTTCATTTTTCCTCCTTTTTATTCCATAAATATAGTTCCTGTATTTCTATCATCAATAGTGTCGGCATGTTCTATTGATGTAATGATAGCCTTTTTATCTGTGCCTTGAACAAAGTTTATGCATGATAATACTTTTGGAAGCATACTTCCTTTAGCAAATTGTTCTTCTTCTATATACTTTAAAGCATCTTTTATTTTTAATTCATTTATTTTTGTTTCGTTATCTGTATTATAATTTAACGATACTTTATCAACATTTGTTAAAATTATAAGTTCATCTGCATTAATTTTTTTAGCAAGTAAACTACTAGCTAAATCTTTATCTATTACTGCTGGGATTCCCTCAATAATATTATTTTCTCTTATTACAGGAATTCCACCTCCACCACAGGCAATTACAAGAGTGTTTGAATCAATTAATTCTTTAATTGTATCAATTTCTATTATTTCAATTGGTTTAGGAGATGCTACTACTCTTCGGTAACCACGTCCAGCATCTTCTTTAAAGACATAACCTGTTTCCTTTTCAAGTTGTTCTGCTTCTTCTTTGCTTAAAAACTTACCAATTGGTTTTGTTGGATTATTAAATGCTTCATCATTTTTATCAACTAAAACTCTTGTTATTACTGAGGTGCACTTTTTACTTATTCCTCTTCTTCTAAGTTCATTATCTACTGATTGTTCTATATGATAACCTATATATCCTTGACTCATTGCATTACATTCAGGAAAAGGTATATCGCTTAGAGCTGAATTTATTTTACCTACTTGAGGTCCATTTCCATGAGTAATTATTATTTCATATCCTTTTTCAATTAAACTGACTATTTTTTTGGCAACTATTTCAACATTTTTTACTTGCTCTTCATTGGTTATTCCTAAAGCATTACCACCAAGAGCTATTACAACTTTTTTCATTTTAGTGTTGCATATATTACTGCTTTTATAGTGTGCATTCTATTTTCTGCTTCATCAAATACTTTT
>CAZKTT010000044.1:1167-6067 GCA_964555755.1 uncultured Mycoplasma sp. | reverse complement strand
GACTGGTTATGAAGAGAAAGCAGGGAGCACTTTAGCGGTGACTGCTAAAAGTGGTAATCTTCGTTTAGTAGCTGTTACTCTGGGTTATAGTAATACTAATGATAGAAATAGTGAAGCTATGAAACTTCTTGATTATGGGTTTAATCAATATGAAAGCAAAGTGTTGCTTAAAAAGAATACTCCTGTTAAACAAATTAGTTTGACAAAGAGTGATAGTGATAAGATAAACTTAGTGTTAGAAGATGATTTAACAGTAGTAACTAAAAAAGGAGAACAGTTAAAAGATTATAGTTATAAGATAAAATTAAACAAAGTAAAAATACCTATAAAAAAAGATGATAAGTTAGGTACCTTATATTTGAAAGAAAATAATAAAATAATTAATAATTTTCCTCTTGTATCTGATCAAGATATTAATAAAGCTAGTTTTTTTAAACAATATTCTAAAGTTTTAAATGATTGTTTATCTGGTAATATTTAAAAAATATAAAGTCTATTTATATTAGAGTTGTAAAAGTAGAAGAAGCAGGTGTAGAGTTAAAACAATCTAAAACTAGATAATACTATTTATAAAATGATGTCTATATGGCATCATTTTTATTTAATTTTTTATATATTTTTTAAAAATAGTGATACAATATATATGGAGGTATAATATGAAAAATAAAAGTTTAAAAAAGTGTACTAGTTGTGGTGCAACAGTTAAAGTAATTAAAGATTGTGAATGCGATAATTGTAACATTAAGTGTTGTGATAAGGATATGGAAGTTTTGACTCCTAACAAAGGAGATTCTTCTTTAGATAAACATGTTCCAAAAATAGAAAAAAAAGATACCGAATTAATTATTTCTATGGATCATGTAATGGAAGATGAACACTATATTGAATTTATAAGTTATGTTTCTGAAGAATTTGAAATTACTAAATACTTTAATCCTGGAGATGAAGTTCGTTTAGTGGTGCCTTATCAAAAGGGAGCGAAAGTGTATGCTTATTGCAATAAACATGACTTATATGAAAAAGAAATAGATTAAAAAAACCTATTTTTTATAAATAGGTTTATTAAGTTCTTTTTCTATTAAACTGTTATCATTAACAATTAAGGAGTAAATATTATTTGCTCTTTTTTCTTTTTCTAAAAGCTTACTATCTATATCTTTATACTTAGTAATAAGAGGAATACTTGTTTCTTTTTTTATTGTATTTAAATATGATTTTCCTTTATTATTAAATCCCAGTATTCTTATGTAATCTATTGCTAGATTAGCATCTTTACTTTTAAAATTAGTAATGATATGAATTAACATACGATTAATTTTATTATAAGTATAACGTTTTGTCTTTATTTTACTGATGAAACTTTCTAAAGAATCAGTGCAATTAATATATTTTAATAATCTACTTTCTATTCCTTCATCAATTGCTTCGATTTCATTTAAAGTTTCAAAGTGATTATTTATTTCATATTTTAATAAATTGAAATAATTAGTATTTTTATACAAAATGCTTTCATCATAATTGATATAATCTTGAACTGATTTTTTTTGATTTAGAAGAGATCTTATTTCACTAGCACTAAGTATTTCTCCTTCATTATTTCCATGAAAATTATTACTTCTTTTGATGGTAATTGGAGTTATATCATAGTGATTTTTAATTATTTCTTTGATGTAACTTATTCCTAATAAATCATTTGGATTATTTATCTTTTCGATTTTTAATTTATTTAGAGCTAAAGATAAACTAGTAGGGTAGTTATTACCTTTATCTAAGTATTTTTTTACTAGGTGATCAAATTCAGGATTATTTATCTGAATGTTAGCAATTTCTGTTAGTTTTTCTATATCATTACATTCGCTTCCAAATACTATCTTTTTAACATTTAATTCGTTTAGTATTTTTACTGCAGCATAGGCAAATTTATCTGCACTTTGGGTAGCGTAAATAAAGGGAAGTTCTACTACTAAATCGATGTCATTTTTAAGTGCTATGTCAGTTTTATCCCATTTATTTAAGACACTAACTTCACCACGTTCAGTGAAGTTTGATGAGATACATGCTACAAGAATAGAATCTGGATATAGTTCTTTTATTTTTTTTATATGATAAATATGTCCTTTATGAAAAGGATTATATTCACAAATAATTCCAATTACTTCCATAAAATCACCAAGGATATTATACTACAAAACGAAAATACTAGCAATTTTGTTAATAATGTTGTATAATATAGAGCCGAAAAAAGAGGTGGTTATATGGAAAAGATACCTAATTTAACTACGGATAAAAATAGACCATTTTATATAAACAAAGAAAAATTAAAAGAAATGAAAGATGAATTGGAATATTTTTTGAAAGATGAAAACAATATGAATAATATCAAGTTTTCTGAAAAAGTGATGCGTTCACAAGAAATAATGACTAATAATAATATCGAAGGTTATAAAGATGATGTTTCAGTAATCGAAAAAGTAATAAAAAATAAGAAGGCTGGAGTGGAGAAGGATAAACTAAGTAGGATTATTAATCTTCATAAAGGGTATAAGTATATCTTAGAAAGACATACTATAGATAAAAATAATTTAAAAGAATTATATGATACTTTATCTAAGAATTTACTAAGTGATTATGATTTAAATCATATGGGTGATTATGACCGTGAAGACGATGTGTTTATTTTTTACTCTGATAGTCTTCAAATAGAACCTGATAAAGGTGTAAATAGTGATTTACTTGATAAAAAAATGGATGATTTATTAAACTATTTAAATACTAATAATGATTTAGAATCGATGACTGATTATTATATTAAATCACAAATTGCTCATTTTTATTTCGTATATTTGCATCCATATTTTGATATAAATGGAAGAACTTCTAGGACAACAGCTATGTGGTATTTATTAAATAATGATGCATATCCATATATTATTTTTAATAGAGCAATAAGGAATACCAAGAATACTTATTATCAAGAAATAAGATATGGTAAAGAATCTCGTGATTTAACTAATTTTATGAGTTATTTAATGTTAAACACAAAAATGGAATTAGAAAAAGAATATGTTGTGGATCTAATAAAACAACAGATATCTCAAAAACTTGATACTATTGAAATTTCAAGCATTATTAATATTTTATCAATGAAGGGTTTAAAAACATTAAAGGATTTTGCTTTTATTTATAATTCTAAAAATGAAAAAAAGAAAGTGAAAGAAATATATACTGAAATGTTAGAACCACTTTTAGATAAAGAAATAATAGTTATAAATAATTATACTAGTAGTTATTATGATAATGATAAAAAGAATTTTGTATTTAATTTAAATCCTAAATTATTAGATATTGATAAACAAAAAGTAAGAAAAATTGAGTTATAATTTCTTACTTTTTAATTTCATTATTTTTTATAAATTCTCTAAGTATCTTTGTAATGGCTCTTTTTTCTATTCTTGATACATAACTTCTTGATATATTTAAATCTTTTGCTATTTCTTTTTGAGTTTTTTCTTCTTCATTTCCTAATCCGTATCTTTTTACTATGATTTCTTGTTCTCTTTTTGTTAGATTTTTTATGTATTTATTTAGGTGTTTGATATTATCTTTTATGTACATATCCTCTATATAATCGGGTTTAGGAGTTTTTAAAACATCTAAAATAGTTATATCATTTCCTTCTTTGTCATAACCAATTGGTTCATCTAAAGAGATATTATTATTGTTTTTTTTATTACTTCTGAAATACATGAGTATTTCATTTTCAATACATCTGGCGCAGTAAGTTGTAATCTTTGTACCATGTGATTTAGAATATGTGTCTATTCCTTTGATTAATCCAATTGTTCCTATACTTATTAGATCATCATTATCTATTTTTGAGTTTTCATATTTTTTGGTTATATGTGCTACTAATCTTAGATTATGTTCTATTAATATATCACGTGCTTCTTTATTTCCTTTGAATAACAGATTTATGTATTTTTTTTCATCTTCTTTTGATAATGGCTCTTTAAATACATTGTTTGAATATGAAGTTTTGAATAATAATAAAGTTTTTAAAATACTAATAATACTTGTAATCAAAATATCACCTAATTAACTATATGAGAAAAATGTCAAATTATGAAATAGTGGAATGTTTATGATTACTGCATATAATATACAGGTGATAATATGAAATATGATAATTTTAATAAAAGGTTTGATGAAAGATTTGGAGTTGAGATAGAAAGTATAACTGATGAAGTGTTTAAGTATTTTCCTGAGATAAAAAATTGGCAATTAAATAATGGTATAAACTGTGATAAAGATATTAAATTTTTATCTAAACCTATATATGATACTGTTAATTGTTTGATTGGACATAAGGTAAATGTTGATATAATTTCTCTATCTTTAAAATATAGATTAATATATAAAAAGGACAGTTTTGAATACTTAAAAACAAGTAAAAATAATAATGAAGTATACCAAGAGTATTATAAAATAGTATTAAATGGTGATATTTATAGAAAGATTTATTTAAATAAGAAGAATAATGAGTATATAAAGTATAAAATAATAGATGATGTGTATACTTTTAATGATCCTGATTACAATTTAATAAAAACTGATAAAATAAAAATATTAAAAAGATAATATCTTTTTTTTTATTCATTATTGTGATAGAATTAAAGCTAGAGGTGAGCTTATGAATAGAAAAGGATTCACATTAGTGGAATTACTAGCTGTATTAGTGCTGCTTGGAGTTTTAGCTACTATTGCTTTAACTAGTGTTACTAAGTATAGGGTATTAGTAAGAGAAAATGAAGCACAACAACTACATTCTGAAATTGAATCTAGTTTTGATAATCTGCGTTTAAAAGGAAAAGTTTCTGAGACTGCTAAGGTTAATTTTTGT
>CAZKTT010000044.1:0-1067 GCA_964555755.1 uncultured Mycoplasma sp. | reverse complement strand
ATCAACTTGTGAATTAAAAGATCCTACTAAGGATAAAACCTTTTCTAATATAAAACCGTCTACTAATAACATATTATGCGTCAAATTAAAAACTACTAAAGATGTTACAATAATTGATGATTTTGACTATAGTAATGCGAAAAACGAAAGTTTATGTAAGTATTTTGGCAATGAATAAAATAAAAATAATGGATAAAAATCTTTCTAATAAAATAGCAGCAGGTGAAGTAGTAGAAAGGCTAATGAATGTAGTAAAAGAACTTGTAGAAAATAGTATTGATGCTAAAGCTACTACTATAAAGATTGAATTATTAGAAAGTGGAATAAAAGAAATAAAAGTTATTGATGATGGTTTTGGAATGAATAGGGAAGATGCTATAAACTCTTTAAAAAGGCATGCTACTAGCAAAATATATACTGATGAGGATTTATTTAGCATTAAGACTTTGGGTTTTAGAGGTGAAGCTTTACCTTCGATAGCATCAGTGTCTAAAATGAATATAAAAACTAGTGATGGAAAAGAAGGTACTAGTATTACTATTAATGGTGGTAATGAAGAAAGTATAGAAAGTACTGATTTAAGAAAAGGAACAATAGTAACTGTAAAAGATTTGTTTTATAATACACCAGCTAGATTAAAATATATAAAGAGTTTATATACAGAATTAGGTAATATAATTAATTATGTGAATCGAATGGCTCTTTGTTATCCTAATATAAAATTTATATTAACTAATGATGGTAAAGAATTATTGAATACTGATGGTAGTGGTAATTTATTAAAAGTTATAAATAGTATATATGGACTTGAAGTAACTAAAAAAATGGTTAAAATACATAATACTAATAGTGATTATGAAATAAATGGATATATATCTTATCCTGAAATAAATAGATCAAGAAGAGATTTTATAACAATATTAGTAAATGGTAGATATGTAAAAAGTAATGAATTAAATAGAACTATTTTAGAAGCTTATCATACTTATTTACCTATTAATAGATATCCAATTGTTATATTATCTATATCTGTTGATTCTTATATTATCGATGTAAATGTTCATCCT
>CAZKTT010000043.1:0-6076 GCA_964555755.1 uncultured Mycoplasma sp. | reverse complement strand
ATATATATTTATAATGACTATACTAATTTAAATATTAGATTATTAGATGAATATAATATGGATTTGAAGATATTTTATAATGAATTACCACATATAGATAATATTATTGAAGAAATTCCAATGGAAAAGCTAAAGATTCTTATTGATAAAATATCTGTTATCATTGAGAATACTAAAAAACATAAAGACTATATTTTTGATATAGATGATGTAAAAAAATTTATAAAAACAAGTAGTGAATTAATATTAGCGAAGCTTGAAGAACTTGGTTCATTAAAAAATTAAAAGAGTAACATTTTATTTATTTGTACCATAATATATATTAGAAGATGTTAATGGTATAGCGTTTATATAGATGGAGGGATTTGTCCCTCTTTTTACGTAAATTTTTTATCTTTTTTTCTATATTAATATATATTTATTATTTTTATGATAAACTGAAAAAGGTGATAGTATGTTAAAAAAGTTTAAAGAATTACATCAAAAAGAATATAAGCTTACAAAAACACAAAAGTTTTTTGTCTATTTATTAGTTTTTGTTATAGCATGTATAATTGGATGGATTTATGAAGTAATATTTACTTTATTATTCGATCACGTTTTTGAAAATCGTGGTTTCTTATACGGACCTTATGTTCCTGTTTATGGGTTCGGGGCAATAATTATGTTGCCACTTCTTAAAAGGTTTAAAAAGAACCCTTTGATAATTTTTTTCTTAGCTATTCTTATAACAGGAGTTGTTGAATATGTTGTTGGTGCTTGGATGTGGGCATTATACCAACAAAGATGGTGGGATTATACAGGTTTATTTTTAAATATTAATGGTTATGTTTGTTTAAGATCGGTTCTTACTTTTGCAATTGGAGCTTTGATGTTATTCTATATAATTGAACCTTTAGTGAGTAAACTTGCTAAGAAAACTAAAAATAAAACAATTTGTATTACTACTTTAATTATTCTATTGGTATTTGTTACTGATTTAGTTTTAACACTAATATTTAGAAATCCATTATAAAAGAATAAGTATTATTACTTATTCTTTTTTTTGATTTCATCTGTAGTATAAAGATCAATTTGTCCTTCTTTTGCACTTTCATATATTGTATTCCATATTTGGCTTTCAATGTTTCTTGCTTTTTTAGGATGAGCTAAATATCTTATTGTTAGAACTATGTAATCTGTAGTTATTTTTGTATATATTATTGGTTCTAAGTTGTTATAATAAATTCTGTAGTCTCCAACAACTTCACTTAATTCATCTTTCATTTTTTTAGGTATTCTTTTTACGATGTCATTACTTTTAACAATAGCATATAAAACTTTTTTATTATGTTCTAAATCAGCATCTAGTTTTATATTTACTTCAAGTTCACTCCAAATGTATTTAAACGCTTTAGTAAAGTTTTTAATTGGATCAGTAAATACTTTATAGTTAGGTATTTGAACTATAATACCTGTACTTTGTTCTCCTTCTTCTTTTTGACTTACTTCAAGTATTTCGAAGTTTAAAGAATTGGTATTTACAACATCTCCAATAATATCATTTATTTGAATACGATCCTCTATTTTAAATGGTTTTCTTACTGTAATATAGATTCCTGCAAGGAAATTTAAAATAATATCTTTAATTGCTAAAGTTGCTGCTGCTCCGACAAAACTTATGAGTGTCATAAAATCATGAATTTGTTCTTCCCAAATAAGTAAAAGTACTATTATTTCAATGATTACTTTAACTATTTTTAACTTTTTATTGAAAAGGTATAGTTTCTTTTCATCTCTATAAAAAGTAGTGTTTAAAAACATTATTCCTTTTGCTAAAAGCCCAATGATTACTAAGGCTATAATACTATAAATTGTTAGTAGTATAGGAGTTGCTGCAATCCCTGTCATTTCTGCTAATGTTTTACTAAGTTCTTTAAAAAATTCCATATTGTTCCTCCTTTTCTGGCTATATTCTAGCAATCATTGGTGTTTTTTTCAATCATATCATTATAATTTTGCTTATGTTTACACAATTTGGACACTTGTATTTAAAAGTTTTATATAGTATAATCTATGCGTTAGAGGCGATAATATGGATTTTAAAGATAAAATAGTTTTAGTAACAGGTTCTAGTCGTGGAATTGGAGCTCAAACTGTATATGATTTTGCTAAGAACGGTGCAAATGTAATTATTAATTATAACAATGATTATGATTCAGCAGAAAAGTTAAAAGAAAAAATAGAAAAAGAGTTATCTGGTGAAGTATTGCTCATAAAATGTGATGTATCTTCTGATGTGGAAGTTAGTGATATGATTGATACTATATCTAATAAATATGGCAAAATAGATATATTAGTGAATAATGCTGGAATATGTAATGATACTCCTTTTTTAGAAAAAACGGGGGAAGATTTTTTAAAAGTTCTTTCAGTTAATTTAGTGGGTACATTTTTGGTAAGTAAATATGCTAGTAAGATTATGAAAGAAGGAAAAATAATAAATATTGCAAGTGATAATGCAGTTGGTGCTAATTATCCAGAAAGCGCTGAATATGATTCTTCAAAAGCAGGTATTATATCTTTGACACATAATATGGCTAAGTATTTTAGTCCTAAAATGACTGTTAATTGTGTTTGTCCAGGCTGGATTGATACTGATATGAATAAAGATTTAAGTAAAGATCAATTAAAAGAAATAGAAAATAGTATTTTAATCAATCGAATTGGTAAAGCTAGTGAAGTATCTAACGTTATTATGTTTTTAGCGAGTGATAAAGCAAGTTTTGTTAATGATAGTATTATTATTGTAAATGGAGGGTTAAAATGAAGGAACTTGGTATAAGTAAAGAAGTGTTAGATTTAGCTAATGAGTGCGAAGAAGAATTAAAAAGCATTTTTAAAGAAAAAGATGATCTTTGTTTTAAAAACACTTTGAAAGTTCTTAATGCTTTTCGCGAAGAAAATATTTCTATGTCTCATTTTAACGGTACAAATGGTTATGGATATAATGATTTAGGTAGAGAAAAAATAGATAAAGTTTTTAGCATTGTTCTAGGCGCAGAAGATGCTCTTGTAAGAAATAATTTTGTATCAGGAACTCATGCTCTTACAGTTTGCCTTTTTTCTCTTTTAAGACCCGGAGATGTAATGCTTAGTATTACTGGTGAACCTTATGACACATTACATGAAGTAATTGGAATAAGAGACAATAGTAGTAGTTTAGCTTCTTATGGAATAGGGTATGAACAGGTTGATTTAAAGGATAATAATTTTGATGTTGAAGGAATAAAAAAAGCTTTGGCTAATAAAAAAATAAAATTAATCGAAATTCAAAGATCAAAAGGTTATTCTGATAGAAAAAGCATAACTATTGATATGATAAAAGAAATAGTAAAAGAAATAAGAAAAGTTCGTGATGATGTAATCATAATGGTAGATAACTGTTATTGCGAATTTGTTGAATATGAAACACCTTTAGATGTTGGAGCAGATATTATTGTAGGTTCTTTAATCAAAAACCTAGGAGCAGGTGTGGTTCCTAATGGAGGATATATTGCTGGTAAAAAGGATTTAGTTCATTTAGCTAGTGAAAGACTTGCTATACCTGGAGAAGGTAAAGATATTGGGGCAACACTTGATATTAATAGAAACTTTTTGGAAGGTATTTATTTAGCTCCTTCAGTAGTTAATGCTAGTGTTAAAACAGCTTTATTAGGATCTTTAATGTTAGAAAAGTTAGGTTATGAAGTAGAACCTAGGTATGATGAAAAAAGAGCTGATATAGTTCTTGCTATTAAATTTAATGATCCCGACAAAATGATTAGATATTGTTGTGGCATTCAAATGGCTAGTGCTATTGATAGTTATGTGACACCAATACCTGAAGAAATGCCTGGTTATGATGATAAGATAATTATGGCAGCAGGATCATTTGTTCAAGGTTCTACTATTGAATTATCGTGTGATGGTCCACTTAGAGAACCTTATATAGCTTATCAACAAGGTGGCTTAACTTATGAGTATGGCAAACTTGGAGTTTTAAAAGCTATTACTGAAATTATGAAATAAAAAAAAGAGATTAAATAATCTCTTTTTATTTTTTAGTAGTTATTTTTGCTTCTTTTACTTTTTCATTCTTTTGGATTTCATCTTTACTTTTAGTAAGTTCTAAAATAGTTGCAAGTCCAATTGAAACAGAAACTACTATTACTAATCCTCCGATTGCGGGTATATATGTTAATAGTTTTAAAATAGTGATACCTATTAAACCTACTATATATTTATTTGATTTAAGTTTTAACCATTTATTAATTAATAAATTACCAAGCACATAACCAGAATAAATATATGATAGATATATCGCTATTACATATATTGCCATTAGTATTAAACCTAGGCTAACACCAATATTGCTTATTAGTAGTAGTAAAGAAGTAAGTGGAACTACTATTAATAATATAACTCCAATTCCAAGGTTTCTAATATATCCTTTTCCTTTTTTATCGTTATATATTTCTTCAGTTTTAGAAATAGTTTTTGGTAATAATAAAGCTATAACTAAGAATACAATAAGTAAATTAATTGTACTAGCAATTATTTCAGATACATTTGTGTTATTTTCATCTTGAATAGAACTTGTTTTTTCTATTTTGTTAATATTTGCACTTTTATCAAGGCTAATATTAGCATCTTTGTTATATTTTAAAGTACCTTTAATAACAACATTTTTTTCAATTGTTATATTTTCAGATTTTAATGCAATACTACCATTTATAGTAGAACCTTCTTTAATAGTTATTTCATCACCAGCTGCAGTTACATCTCTGTTTAACTTACCGTCAAGTACAATTTTGCTACCTACAGCGAAGATGTCTCTACCAACATTTGCAGTTTTGTCAAATATGATAGTTTGTCCTGCAACATAAATGCTTTTTTCTGTTTTGTTTTTAATATTTACAGTTTCACCTGCGACAAAACCATATTCGATAGAGCCATTAACATTTACATCTCTACCTGCAATAAAACCAATACCATCAATGTTACCAATAATGTCTACTAATTGTCCTGCAATAGCACTATCTCCGATTATATTATTTTCCATTTTTACACTGTCATTTGCTTCAGTATAAAAACTATTTACTTCTTTAGCACTTACAGGTGTTATAACAAGTGCTGCAAGAAGTAGTGTGATAATAAAAATTTTCTTTTTCATAAAACGCCTCCTTGTTTAAATTATATAATTTTAAGACTTAAAAAACAATAAAAAAATAATAAAAGTATTAAACCATGGACTTATGAGTGAAAAAATGTTATAATCTAGGCATAGAATACTTAAATGAAGGAGGTGTGTTTATGACAACTACCGCTACAACATCTGATTTAAACGCAGCACTTGGCAGCCTTTTAGGAGCAGCAGTTGGTGTACTTATTTTTGTATTAATTTTATTTATAGCAGCATTAATACTAGAAATAATTGGTCTTTGGAAAACATTTAATAAAGCTGGTCAACCAGGATGGGCTGCAATTATTCCATTTTATAATGCATTTGTACTTATTAAGACTGCAAAAATGGAATGGTGGCATTTCTTAATTTTATTTGGTTTAGGATTTGTTTATGGTTTAAAAATTGACTATCTTTCAGGTTTAGCTGGACTTGCTACATGTGTTTATATGTTTGTTATTAACATTAAACTTGCTAAAGCGTTTGGTCGTAGTGCAGGTCTTGGAGTAGTGTGTACTTTATTCCCATTTATAGGATATATGATCCTAGGATGTGGCCCAGCAAAATACGAAAAATAAAAGGAAATGATATTTCCTTTTTTTGTGCTTTGTTTTGTGGTAAAATATTTTTAATAAATTGGCAAGGAGGAAATTTATATGGAAAAAGACATACTGCAATTAAAAATTGTTTTAAGTATTTTAATAGTAGTCTTAGTTATATTTATAATAAGTAGTTTCTATATTTCCTTCCTAGATAAAGATATTTTTCATAATTATAAAAATACTAAAACTTATAGTTTGAAAATCGATTTTGATAAAACAAGTGTTGATGCTATAGATAATAAAATATAAAGATATATTTCTAATATAAAAT
>CAZKTT010000042.1:0-6101 GCA_964555755.1 uncultured Mycoplasma sp. | reverse complement strand
ATTACCAGGTGTTATTTCATTTCTAAAAGCTTTACCTATTTGACCAATAGAAAAAGGTAATTTACATCTCATAGTTCTCAAAACACTTAAAAAGTTTACATATTCACCTTGCGCATTTTCAGGTCTTAAATAAATAATATTTTTATTCTTTTCTGTCACTCCTCTTTCAGTACTAAACATAAGATTAAATTGTCTAACATCAGTAAAATTAGACTTGCCACAATTAGGACACTTAATATTATTTTCTCTTATAAATTCAATTAATTCTTTATCACTCATGCTGTCCCCTTTTGAAGAATCAGTAAAATCATTAACTAAATTATCAGCCCTAACTCTCATTTTACAATCTTTACAATCGATCAAAGGATCAGAGAATGAAGACACATGACCAGAAGCTTCCCATACTTTAGGATGCATTAATATATCTGCATCAACCATGTATGCATTAGGCCTTTCTTGAACAAATCTTTTTTGCCAAGCACTTTTAAGATTGTTCTTTAAAATAGATCCTAAAGGTCCATAATCCCATGTATTAGCTAGACCTCCATATATTTCACTACCTGGAAAAATAAATCCATAGTTTTTACAATACTCTCTCATTTTATCCATATTCATAATAATGCCTCCCTAAAGTAATTATAAATATATTCATTATAATTATAACAGAAATACTAAAAAAGTAAACAGCAAAATAATAAACATTTGTTTGACAAACATATATTTATGTGTTAATCTTAAGTTGGAGGTAATGATATGGAAAAACTTACTATAAAGCAAGAAAAAGTTTTAAACGAATTAAAAAAATATATTGCCAATAACGGATATCCCCCAACAGTTAGAGAATTATGTGAACTTACTAATTTAAATAGTACTGCTACTGTACACGTTCATTTAGATCACTTAGCTAACAAAGGATATATTAAAAAAGCTAATGAAAAGAATCGTACGATTGAACTTCTTGTACCAAATGAATACTCAAATATTAAAGAATCTATAATTGCTTTGCCTCTTTTAGGTAAAGTAACAGCAGGTAACCCAATCGAGGCTATCGAAAGACCGAATGAATATTTTGAAGTTCCTGCATATCTAATTAATCCAAAAAAAGAAACATTTTCGCTTAATGTAAGTGGTGATAGTATGATAAATGCTGGTATTCATGACAATGACATTGTTTTAGTAGAAAGAACACCAATAGCAAAAAATGGTGATATAGTAGTAGCTATGAATGATGATAATGAAGTAACAGTAAAAACATTTTATAAAGAAAGCGATCATATTAGATTACAACCAGAAAATGATGCATTAGAGCCAATTATTTTAAATAATGTAACTATTTTAGGTAAAGTTGTAGGTCTTTATAGAAAGATGTAAAAAAAGAGGTATTAACCTCTTTTATTTTTGCCTGATGATTGTGTTTTATCCTTTTCCATTAAATCTTCAAATATATCTGAAACATTTAATAAAGCTTCATCATCATATTGCAAACCATTCGTTTCAAGAATAAGTGATAAATATTCTTGGATTTCGCTAGGATCTACATATTTTTTTAATTTACTTCTTAGTTTTTTATCACCTGAATTAGTAAACTTATCAAAATCACCTTCGAAAGAGTTTTTCAGAGCGGAAATAAGTTGATTCTTTCCATACTTAGCCATTGTATCCTTACAAGCAGTAACATAGAAATTATATCCCATATTCTTCATATTACTAGTTACTTGTTCTATATAACTTAACAATGCTTTATTTGTAATACCAAGTACTTGTTCACTATCTAAATTATCCATAAACATAGCTCTATAGCCATGATCTCTTGTAATAGCAGCATCATTACCACGAACATAAGAATTTAAATAATTGAAAACACTGTGATTACTTTTTCCATACTTACCATAAGCATATCTTATATAATCATCAAGTAATTCTTGATTATCATATGTTTTAGCTATCATTTCTTTAAATTTAGATTTATATTGCTCATTGAAGGTTGAATCCTTAGACTTCTCAAAAGCTTCTTCAACGACACCATAATTACAGTTGTTATTTAAACTTACGCCAATCATATTAGTAACATGCATGAAAATTACTAATAAGTCTTCCTCTAAATCCTGTTCATGAGGAGTTTCTTTTCTTAAACGTGCCAAGTTTTCAGTAAAGTGACTACTACTTCGAAAACTATCTAAATTCTCACATGTAATAAATGTTTTCCTAAAAAAACTTTTAACATAGCGAGAAAAATCTTGTGCTCCGATACTTTCAGTATCATGTAAATATTGTTTTTCTTTAAAATAATTATCAATTAAATATGCTACAGCTGAATTATAACTTATACGATCGTCAAAACCTGCTCCTACTACACCCTCTCTCGTTAAAAAAGGATTGACAGGCTTAGCATGAGATTTTATTCCCTCATTACCATTCACATATTCAATAACTTTTCTAGCATCTTGTTCTTCTCTAATTCTAAGGACAATGCTATCACTACGATCACGATGCGATACTTTGCTATGATTAACAATATCATTTTGAGCGATAAAATCAAACACATCATTAACAGCATTAGTAATATATTCAGGTTGAATGGACAAATAAAGCTTAATATATTTCTGTGAGTTCGTTTTATTTTCCTCAGGATGATGAATCCAAAATTGTAAAAAGCCAGGTTGTTTTGAATGGCTAAACACACGTATGTTAGGAGTATTCTCGAATCTTTTTTTCCAAGAATCAAAATATTGTTCAAAGTCTGCTCTACCATGAGTAAAATCAACCATATATTCATTTAAATAACAATATATATTGTCATGATCAATTCCATTAGGATTTTTTTCTAATACAGATTTTAATTTTTTTAAAAAACTATCTATTTCTTGTATTCTATTCATCATCATTATCACTTTCTTTAATCTCACTTAATTCACTAGTTAAATCAAGTGTATCTTCCAAGTCTTGATCTTCTACTAAAGCAAGATCATCAAGCTCATTTTCAATATATTTTTCACTTTTATTTTCTTCCATACTACATTCTCCCTATACAATAAGTATATCATTTTTAAAATTTCTATTCAACAAAAAAAATAAGAGACAAATCTCTTATTTTTCTTTCAATACGTTTAATAAATTAACTTTAAACATATCTTTTTGTTTATTAGTTTTAGAAATCATTACTCCTTTATATGTACCAAGTTCACTTCTATGACCTTCCTCTAAAATAGAATCTGGAGTAATATTAGTAAGTAATACCACCTTAGAATCATTATAAACTGTATAATGTAATGCTAAATCACCATGTACCTTAGCAAATAAATTATCTGTTGGTAATTTTAATTCATAAGTTTCAGTATTATCAGTATTTGATGTAGATACTAATTTACCAATAAAATTACCTTCTCTTATACTAGGATAGTATTCAAAGGTTAATTTTTTATATGCTAACATGTTATACTTTCTTACTGATCTTTCTTTTTTTCTAAACTCATTTTCATCTACATATTCAAAATGATAATGTACCTTTCTTGTTTCCATATTACCTAACCCCCATTCTGGTAATCATTAATAAGTGTTTAAATTATACCACTTTTCACACAATTTGTCAACAAAAATGTAAAACATTTTAAAAAACTAATAAAAATGTTGACAAAAAAAAGAACTATATTAGTTCCTACTATTAAAATGGTGACCCCTTAGGGATTCGAACCCTAGACCCACAGATTAAGAGTCTGTTGCTCTACCAGCTGAGCTAAGGGGTCAATTACAAATGTAATTATAACAAAAAAAATAGAGTATTTCAATAGAAAACTCTATTTTTTAATAATATCTATTCCTAATTCTTTTAATTGTTTATCATCTACTTTATTTGGAGCTTTACTCATAAGACACGCTGCACTAGCAGTTTTAGGAAATGCAATAACATCTTTTATATTATCTGTTCCCGTTAAAAGCATAGTTAACCTATCAAGACCTAAAGCAATACCACCATGTGGCGGAGTACCATATTTTAAAGCTTCAACAAAGAAACCAAATTTATTAGTTACATCCTCTTTAGTTAATTCTAAAGCTTCAAACATTTTATTTTGAATTTTTTCATCATGAATACGAATAGAACCACCACCAGCTTCATATCCATTTATAACTATGTCATATGCCTTAGAATAGCAATTTCCCTTATCAGAAATAAGCTTATCGATATCTTCTTCCCTAGGAGCAGTAAATGGATGATGTGAAGAAACATATCTTTTTTCTTCTTCGCTATATTCAAATAATGGAAAATCAGTAACCCATAACAATTTATAATCATCTTTACTATATAGATTTAAATCCTTACCAAGTTTTACTCTTAAAGCACCAAGAGCTTGTTTTGTTTTCTTATATGAATCTGCTACTACAAAAACTAAATCATCATCACTAAGAGCAAGTTTTTTTAATAAATTACTCTTTTCTTCATCTGAAATAGCATTAGCAATACTACCTGTAAGTTCTTCACCATTATATTTTAAATAACATAAACCTTTTGCACCATATTTTTTTACAAATTCAGTTAACTTATCTATATCTTTTCGAGAATATTTCGAAGCCTTTTCTTTTAAAACAAGACAATTAATTATACCCTTGCTATCTAAAACGTCTTTAAATAGGCTAAATTCAGTTGTTTTAAAGATTTCTGATATATTTATAAGTTTCATATCAAACCTTAAATCTGGTTTATCAGAACCGTATAATTCTATAGCTTCATCATATTTCATTTTTAATAAAGGTAATTTGATATCAATATGTTTAATTTTCTTAAATACATAAGCCAATAAACCTTCAGTAATATTCATAATATCATCTTCCGTAACAAAACTCATTTCTAAATCAAGTTGTGTAAATTCAGGTTGCCTGTCCGCTCTTAAATCTTCATCTCTAAAACATTTGGCAATTTGATAATATCTTTCAATTCCTGAAACCATTAAAAGTTGTTTAAATAGTTGAGGACTTTGAGGAAGAGCATAAAAGCTTCCTTTGTTTA
This sequence comes from uncultured Mycoplasma sp., assembly GCA_964555755.1. GTDB lineage: Bacteria > Bacillota_I > Bacilli_A > RF39 > UBA660 > UMGS1449. The sequence goes on along the minus strand of CAZKTT010000042.1, from coordinate 1,099 downwards.
CTCTCGAAGGAACTAAATAATCTCTTGCTCCTTCTGGAGTACTCTTACATAAAATTGGAGTCTCAACATCAACAAAATCATTATCATTTAAATACTCTCTTATAGCATAACAAATATTACTACGAACAAGTAAATTATTCTTTAATTTATTTCTACGAAGATCTAAGTATCTATAAGCTAATCTTGTATCTTCTAGTGCAGTAGTATCATCATCAATAGTAAATGGTATATCAAGGCTAGTATTAAGTATTTCTAAATCACTAACATCAATTTCAATTTCTCCAGTAGGAATATTTAAATTTTTATTAGATCTTTCCACTACTTTACCAGTAACTTTTATAACATATTCGTTCTTTAAAGATAAAGCAACATCATAACATGCATCATCAGGACTAATAACAATTTGAATAATACCACTACGATCACGTAAATCTACAAAGATTAAACCTCCTAAATCTCTTGATTTTTGCACCCAACCATATAATTCTACACTTTCACCAACATTCTTAATAGATAAATCAGTATTAAAAATCTTTTTCATATAAATTCTCCTTTCATAATAAAAACAGTTATTCTAAGGGACGAATAACTGTTAATCCGCGGTACCACCCAAATTATTGTATAAAATACAATCTCTTAATATAGATAACGGTATAACCGGCTTGGTCTACTAAATTCTTCAAGCACTCATGGGGTCTTTCATATTAAATAACTTATTAGTTTTCACCAACCACTAACTCTCTACTAAGTATTTAAAACTACTCATCCAATCAAAGTTTTAAAAAATAATTAAATCTATTATAATACATTATTGATAATTGTCAATTAACAATATTACTGGCACAACTAGAAAATCCAAAAAGATCAAGAGAACAATTGAATTGATCATAGGTGCTCACATCAACAATTCCAGATTTTTTAACATAAATATACAATGAATTAGAATTACAAATATAGCCATCTGAAACGCTATGACAAATGCCAGAGCCAAAAACATCATCAAGCGTAGACACATTAGAAGTATAAGTAGAAGAAACTAAACTATGAGTACTACTATTATATACTCCATCTCCGCCATTCAAACAATAAACTTGTCCTA
>CAZKTT010000041.1:0-6118 GCA_964555755.1 uncultured Mycoplasma sp. | reverse complement strand
TAAACCTTCAATATGATATTATTGTTTTAGGTGATAATATGAATTTAAGTGAAATTGCAGGAATTGCAGTTGGATTACAATTAGTAAATGGAAAGTTTAAGCCTAAATTTGGAGCCCGTTCTGTTATAACTATAATAATTTTTATTTTATTATTAATTCTTGCTTTTGTTATGTTTGTAATTGGTTTACTATCTATGAATTTTAAGTATATTATTATTATGGGAATAGGTGTGATTGGGATAGGTTATCTTTTATTAATAAATCCTTATTTTCAAAAAGCTTCTAATTATTATATTGAATTTCCTAATCCAAATACTTTTGAAGGATTTATTTTAAAATATAAAAATCAAGATATAGTTATGAAATATAGGGTTGATTCACAAGGAAAATTTATGTTTGAAAATAATAATGACAAATTATCTTGCGTAGGATATGCGAATGGAACAAAAATGAGCAAATTTACTAAATATAAGATAATTAATTATTTTGGCAAATGGCTTAGCGATAACAAATATTTATCTGATGAAGTAACAGTAACATTTGAAAAATGATTTTTTACTTGACAACAACACTTATAAATGATAAATTATATGCATAAATCTTTGAAGCAGGTGCATTGCACAAGATTTTATAAGTTTATTTAAAGAGAGTTAGGGTTGCTGCGAACCTAGCAAAAACTTATAGAGGAATAAAAACTGTGGAGATGACGTTTGTCCGGATAATTCCGTTAAAAATGAGAGATATCAGTTAATGATAAAAAAGGTGGTACCGCGATTAGTTCGCCCTTTTGTCATTAACTTTTTTTATTAAGAAAGGGTGATTTTATATGAATTGGGCAAGAGAAGTTGCTGAAAAAATAATTAAAGAAAGGCCAAATGAAGAAGTTTATACTGTAGCTAGTGGAGTAAGTCCTAGTGGTTTTGTGCATATTGGAAACTTTAGAGAAATAGCTACTCCTTATTTAGTAGCAGTTGAACTTAAGAAAATGGGTAAAAAAGTTAGATATATTTTATCTATTGATGAATATGATAGGTTTAGAAAGGTTCCAGTTGGAATTCCAAAAGAATTTGAAAAGTATGTTGGAATGCCATATACTGATATACCTAGTCCATTTAGTGAAGGTGAATCATATGCTGAATATATGGAAAAAAGATTCCTTGGGGAACTTGAAGCCATGGATGTCGAAGTAGAATGTATTTATCAAACTAAAGAGTATCAAAGTGGTAGATATGCAAAAGATATAAAACTTGCAATGGACAGGAGAGATGATATTTTTAATATCATAGATGAATTTAGAACTCAAGATGCTACAGAGGAAGAAAGAGCTAATTACTATCCTATAAGTATTTATTGTCCAAAATGTAAGAAAGATTCAACTACTATTTTAAGTTATGATGAAAAGACAGGAAAAGTTGAATATGAATGCGAATGTGGTAATAAAGATACTTTAGATATTTTAGAAGCTAGAAATATTAAACTTCAATGGAAAGTTGACTGGCCAATGCGTTGGAATGCTGAAAAAGTAACTTTTGAAACTGCAGGAATTGATCATAGTGCTGCGAATGGTAGTAAAGCTGTATCTGAAAAGATAGTTAGGGAAATTTATGGATATGAACCTCCGGTATTTATTCCATACAACTTTATTGGAGTAAAAGGAGGAGGAGCTAAGATGTCTTCTAGTGCCGGTAATGTTCTTACTATTACAGATTTGTTAAAGGTATATGATAAGAATATTATTTGGTGGTTCTATTCTAGATTTGAACCAATGCATGCTTTTGATATAGCGTTAGATAATGATGTTATCAGATATTATAGTGAGTTTGATAGATGGGTAAAACTATATTTTAGCGGCAATATTGATGAAAAGAATAAATCTCTTATTGAAATGACTAATGTTAAAGAAGATTATTTAAATAATCCTAACTTTAGTTATTTAGCAACATTTTTACCTATAGTAAATAATGATGTTGATTTGTTGAAGGAATTATTATCTAAGGAAAATATAGATTGTGATTCTTGGTTTTTCGATAAAAGATTAGAGCTTGCTAAGTATTGGGTAGAAAACTATGGTGAAGATTATAGAATAGTTCTATTAGAAGAAAGAAATGATGAATACTATAATACTCTTGATGATTTAGAAAAATCTTGGCTTGATAAGACAAAAGATTTATTAGACCAAACATATAAAACTTCTGATGAGTTGCAAACCGCATTATATGCAGTAGTAAAAGATGGAGTTTTAGCTGATCAAGAATTAAAAAAGGTTCAAAAAAGATATTTTCAAATCTTATATAATATGTTGCTTGGTAAGGATAAAGGACCTAAGCTTGGTTTGTTCTTAATGGCGATAGATAAAGAAAAGATTAAAAAATTAATTTAATTAATTAAAACACTAGATTTTTCTAGTGTTTTTTTATAAAAAATGCTAAAATTTCGACTTTTTTCTTTATTTTTCTTGATAAAAGTGTCATAATTGTATTAGGAGGTAATGAAATGAAAAGAAATAATTTATTTAAGGCAATTGGGATTGTAATTTTAGCATTTGTTTTGATTACATGGATTATGCCAATTATTTACAGCGCTGCTGGTGTTGATACTGCAAAAGAACCAATTTCATTCCAAGTTGGAATTGCGTCTATTTTGTCAGTAATAACAGAAGCATTCTCAGGCTTTGGAGCAGTAGTTTTATTCGTCCTATTAGTTGGGGGATTTTATGGTGTTCTAAAATGTACAGGTGCTTATGACAAGATGATGGATAGCGTTTTAGCTTGTTCTAATGGTAAAGAAAAGAAATCATTAATTATCATTATCATTAGTTTAGCTCTTATTTCATCTGTATCTGGGCTTGAATTAGGTCTTTTAGTATTATTCCCATTCTTATTAGGTTACATAACTAAAATGGGATATAGTAAACTAGTTGCTATTGCTTCTACTGTTGGTGCTACTATAATCGGTATGTACGGTTCAGTATTTGCTGGAACTTTCTACGGACTTAATAGTCAAGTATTTGGTGTAGGCATTTATAGTCAAATATTGTTTAAGATTATATTCTTAGTTGTTGGACTTGCTGCACTTTTATTCTTTGTTCTTCGTGTAGTTAAAAAGGATAAAGTAAGAGTAAGTAGCAGGAAAGCAGTCAACAAGAAAGAATGTTTAAATTGCACTGGATTTTTAAATTATGCAGTTGTATTTGCATTTGGTTATTCATTAGCAGGACTTATCGGATCAATAATTACAGGCGGTGTAGTTAAGATTGTTGTGTTAGCTATTTTATTTGCTTTATTTACAATTTTAGCTATATTAATGCTTCGTAAGAGTTTTGAAAAGAGTAAATCATTTGTAATACTTGCAATTGTATTTTTATTGTTAGGTGCAGTATTTGCATTATCAACTCTTGGAGTTACACCATTGTTTATGGATTTTGCAGTACAAAGTCAAATCTTTATTGAATCAGCTGTGTTGTTATTATTGATGTTCTTCATTTATGTTATTTCACGTAAAGGTAGAGTATTATGTGATGACGCTTCTATTTACTTTAAAGTATTATGCTATTCAATAGTTGTATTTGGATTTGGTTATTTACTAGCAGGACTTATTGGAGCAATAATCACAGGTGGATTAATTAAGATTGTTGTTCTAGCAACATTATTTATTATTTTCACAACATTCTGTGTACTAATGATTTGTAATAATAAAAATACTGGTGGTAGTAAAGCTGCAAATAAGATCAGAAAAATTAAAAAAGTTACAGGAATATTCGATTACAAAAAATCATTTATTGTTTTTGCTATTTTATTCCTAGTAGTTGGTGCATTATTTGGTTTATCAACTCTTGGAGTTACACCATTGTTCATGAAATATGCAGTAGCTAATCAAATTGTTATAGAATCAGTTATTCTATTAATACTTGCTTTAGTTCTAGTTATTTACGTATGTAAGAAGGCACAAATTAAAGAATTTAAAGCATTACCTGCATTTATCATATGTGGAGTATTATTCTTATTAATGTTCTTAGGAACAACAGTATGGAATGATATTTTTGGAGTAGATTGGTTTGCTACAGCTCATTCTAGTTGGACTGGATTTAAGATTGCAGGATTTGATATTCTACATAAGATTGTTGGAGTAACTACAACTCAGGGTGGAACTTCTGATGTAATATCTGCATTTGGTTCTTGGTCTGATCCTAACAGATTTAAAGTATATTCACTACTATTAATATTTGCTATGGCAGCATTATCAATAGTTTATAAAAAGAATATTAAAGAATCTTTTGATGGATTCGCAGATGGAATCAAATCATTTGTAGTACCAGCTATACTTGTAGTATTGATTTATTCAGTATTTGTATTCAGTTTCTATAGTCCAGTAGTTTCTACAGTAACAGGACATTTATTAGGTAACTCATTTAATGTACTATTAGCTGGAATTTATGTAATAATAAATAGTATAGTTTCTGTTGATTATTATTACTTTACTGCTATTCTAGGAGCAACAGTTGCTCAAAAGTATACTGATCCAACAGAACTTTCAATAATCAGTGTTATGTTTGTAAATCTTTATAGCTTAGTTATGTTAGTAGCACCAACAAGTGTACTACTAATGATTATGCTTTCAATTAGTGAAGTAAAATACACTGATTGGTTCAAATTTATTTGGAAACTAGCGTTAGCATTATTACTAATATCATTTATAGTTTTCGTAATTATGTTAGCAATTTAATAATTAAGAACAACTTAGGTTGTTCTTTTTTGTTGTATAAAAATATCTTTATTTTTCTCATGTTTGAATACAATATTTAATGGGAGGATAATTATGTTTTCAAAGTTTGATGAGTCTGCTAAAAAAGTACTTTCTAATATGCAAAAAGAAATGATTGAATTAAAACATCCTTATATAGGTAGTGAACATTTATTACTATCACTTTTGAAATACGGAGATATTGAAATAATAGAGAAATTAAATAGACTAGGAGTTACATATGATTCATTTAAAGCTGAATTAATAAAAGTCGTGGGAATAGGCAATACTTCAAACGAGTTTTTTCTTTATACCCCACTTCTTCGTACCATTTTAGAATCTGCCAGTATGAATAGTAGTGATGCCGGAAAAACCTATGTAGACACTAGAGATTTGTTTTATGCACTTTTTGAGGAAGGTGAAGGTGTTGCAATTCGAATATTAATTGGTCAAGGAATAAATATTGAAGAATTATGTGATAATTTTGTTTCAAATAAAAAAAGAAAAACAGACAAATTGTTAGTTGAAGAATTTGGTATTAATTTGAACGAGAAATATAAATCAGGAGAAATTGATCCTGTTATTGGTCGTGAGCGTGAGATAAATAGTATGGTGGAGATACTTTCTAGAAGAACGAAGAATAATCCTTTGCTTTTAGGAGATGCTGGTGTTGGTAAAACTGCTATTGTGGGAGAGCTTGCTAGATATATTGAAAGTTCTGATCAGTATAGTAAACTTTATAATAAACGAATAATTTCTGTTTCCATGTCTAGTTTAGTTGCAGGGACTAAATATCGTGGTGAATTTGAAGAGAGATTGGAAAAGATGATAAATGAATTAGAAAATAATGAAGACGTCATTTTATTTATTGATGAAATACATACTTTGGTGGGAGCAGGTGGAGCTGAAGGAGCCATCGATGCTAGCAACATTTTAAAACCTGCCTTGGCACGTGGTAAGATTAAAATAATTGGTGCTACTACAATTTCTGAGTATAAGGAATTTATTGCCAATGATAAGGCTTTATCTAGACGCTTCCAAACAATTTATGTTAGTGAACCAAGTACTGCTGCTACGATTGAAATACTGAAAAAACTGAGACCAATTTATGAAAAATATCATCATGTTAAAATAGATGATAATATAATTACTGATATAGTTAATTTGTCTGATAAGTATATTTTTGATAGAAAAATGCCTGACAAAGCAATAGATATTATGGATAGAGTCTGTTCTAAAGTATCAGTAGCTAAAAATAAATCTAAAGATGTTTCTGATATTAATTCTAAATTGAGTGAAGTTAAAAGTTTAAACAACAAGTCTATTATTACTAATAAATTTAATGATGCCTTTTTATATAAGACAATTGATATTATTT
>CAZKTT010000040.1:0-6225 GCA_964555755.1 uncultured Mycoplasma sp. | reverse complement strand
TTACCACTTCTTAAAATCATTCCATATAAAAGATCTTGCATTAATATATGTTCACCTATTTCTAAATATATATTAGAACCATATATTTTTAATATTTCATCTTTTACTTCTACCACATCATCCATGTTAGAATTTTCTAAAGCTACTACTAAAGTCATAATTTTAGTAGTACTAGCAGGTAATTTTTTTATATTAGAAGCTTTTTCACTTAAAACTCTACCACTTTCTATATCTTTTATAACATAATTTGTAATTACCTCATCACCAAAAACATTTATTGGTATAAAAAACAACACAAATAAAAAAAATATCTTTTTCATATAATCACCTATTTATTTATATGAAAAAAAGGAAATAAACATTTCCTTTTATAGATATTTTTCAGAAATTCTTTTTATCTCATCTTCTAGATTATCTTCTAAAATGACATCTCCAAATCCATCATTTATAAAATGATCTTTTATAAAGTCTTTATCTTTCTTTATTGTTATGACTACTGGTGTATTAAATTTATTTAATTTCTTTAACTTTTCTAAAATTGAGTAAGCCGTATCAGGTTTCATATCGTCTTTTAATACAATCAAATCAAATGCATCACCAGAGTTAATTTTATCTAAAACATCTATTCCCGCAAGTGTTTGAATTGTATCAACATCATATTTAGAGAATAACCTTCCTTCTTTTTCAAGCATTTCAGTATCATCAGTAGCAATTAAAACTCTTTTTCTAGATTTTATACCAGAATTATATTTTTTACTGTTTTTTGTTTCGATACTTTCAACAGTATTTCCTATTTTTTGGTCTAGTACTACTACTACTATAGTACCTTTTCCTTCTTCGGTTTTTATACTTATAGAACCTCCAAGCATCTTTATTATTTTTATAATTACCGGAAATTCTAATTCCAAACTATCAATTTTTTCAAACTATTCTAATGACATTTATTCATTTGAAGATAATAACTTATTTACTTTTGTAAGACTCATTCCTGGTCCTGAATCTTTAATTGTAAAAATCATACGACAAACATCATATCTTACAACTGTATCTATTTCGATATCTAGAAAACCTTCTTTGGTATGTTTAACACCATTTAAAGCTATAGATATAATTACTTGTCTTAATTTAATATAGTCTCCCCAAAGTTTTTCAGGATAACTATTAAATGTTTTAAAATTAAATGATATATCTTTATTTTTACCTTCAACACTTAATCTATTCTTAACATTTGTTTCGATATCTAAAAATAGTTTTTTAGTACTATATTCAGAAACTTTTACTTTTAATTTTTTAAAATCTGTAGATGAAACATTGGTAATATCATTTATTATAAAATATGCAGTACTAGCATCTTGTCCTATTTGTTCTACTATTGCATCTTTCTCAGCTTGTGTTTTAGCTTCTTTATACATCTTAGTACACTCTAAAACATCATGAACTGGCTTTCTCATTTCTTGAGATACCTTAAATAAGAAGTTAGATTTATCATTAACGGTAGTCTCAACAAGTTCTTTGTTTCTTAAAAGTGTATCTATCATTTGCATATCTGGATTTTCAATAGTATGGAACATGATAAATGTAATAAATATAAAGATTGGATTTATTATGTAGTTTAAATTAGGATTTAGTACCATAAGTAATACAACTAATGAACCTAAAACTATTAATAAATAAAGTGGAATATACTTTTTACTTTTTAAGTTTTTGTGATTAATTAGAAGAAATATTATTTGAGCAATAAAACCAATAGCAAACATTGTATATGTAAACATTATTGATGGACCAGTTGCAACTGCTCCGGTATCAGAAACATCTACAGTTATAGGTAAAACAAGAACTAATAATACAGATATTACTTCGATTACTGTAAAGATTTTTCTAACTCGTTTAGCATTTAATTTATCTTTTAAAGAAATATGCATAAAGTAATATGTTAAAACTGCTACCCAAAGCAATAAGCAAACTAAATACAATTTGTTTAAAATAACAATTAATACTATAGGAACATTGAAATCAGGAGTTACAGCAAGTCCTAATATCAATCCACTAAGTGATATAAAGACATTAGTTATTAAAAATCTTTTATAAGTTTCATCTTCAAATTGTTTTGATCGCTTTTTATTAAAGAAAATTATACACGTTGAAATAATTATTAAAAACGCATAAATGTTAATTAATAAAAATCCTAAAATATTACTCATATCATCACTCTCCAATTACTTTTTATTTTATTTTCTTTTTCTTGCAGGCCCCTTATCATTTTTAAATATATCTATACTTTCAACTGCCACATTTGTTTCATTTACTAGAACGTTTATTTCATCTCCTGTTAATTCTTCAGCCTCAAGAGCTTTAAAATCAACTTTGTTTCCTTTATTCAAAGGAAGACTTTCTCTTATCTTAAATTTTGAAGGAATTTGTCTTGAATTCATGTTAGGGTTTCCTATTATATTAGTATAAACTATATCTTTTACTATTTCAATTTGTTCTTCATCAGACAAATCATTTTCTTCAAGCACTAAATGACACATTGGCATTCTTCCCCTAATATTTTCATCATAATAAGGAACTATTCTAGCATATTTTACTTTTTCATTTTCTTCAATTGGTTTTTCAATTTCTGATGGTTTGATCTTAAATCCATCTATTCTTGCGAATGATCTACCTTTTCTCTCATCTATAAAGAAACAACCATCTTTATCCATATAACCAATATCTTTAGTTCTTATATAGCTTCTACCATCAAGTTCTTGATGAGGCACAATTACATCACCATGTAAAATACCACTTGTTACGTGATTAGCGGATACAGCAATTTCTCCACGTAAAACTTCCATATCATCTTCAAAACGAACTGGTACTAGCCTATCTTCAACTTCAGGATCTACCATTGTATATATTGTTTTTGGTGCAGGAATTCCAATTGTATTCGGTTTGTTATAAGCATCTTTTGCATATGTACCACATCCACAAAACTCACTCATTCCGTGTCCTTTTTCTACTTCTGCATGAGATCCATGTTTTCTTAACCATTCATTAATTCTCTCTTCATCTTCATATTTCATCGAATCTCCACCATAAACTACTTTATCAATAAATGACATATCTTGATTTTCAAGATATTTAGAATCTGGAAGCGCTGTTAAAAATGCTGGTGGCGTCATAATAGAACTTGGTTTATATTTTGGCAATAAATAACCAAAGTCACTTATAAGAAATTCAGGAACATGAATATTAATTCCTTTATTGTAATATGTTTGAATATCATTATTATATCGTCCAAAAGGTGCAAATCCTGGTAAAAGGTGTAATGAAGTTTCACCTTCAAGTGGACCAACTCCTGCGATAGCACATTGTATTACTGAAGAATTTGCATTTCTATTTGTTAATGTAATTGGTTTAGGTCTAGCTCCACTTGTTCCTGATGTATGACCAATATAATTAACAAGTTCTGGATCAGATATTACTTCTAATTTTGAATTTTGACATTCTTTTGCTAAATCTACATAGTTATGTATTCTAAGTGGTGAAGTCTTAACTGCCTCGATTAAAAGATTATTTTGTTGCTCCATAGTACCTTTTAATTTTTCTGCAACACCATACAATACTTCAGCTGGAATATCCTCATATATTTCGATATTACCCGCTTTTAATTTTTCATAATTTACAACATCTGTTAAATAACTTTGCATGCCTAACTCATCCATGCTATCAGAAGCGTGTAAAATAACAACATCATTAATACCTAATTCTTTTAATTCATTTTCAATAGGTTTAATCATACCTAAATAACACATATCTATTGCGACAATATATTTGGGTTTTTCGTATTTAATTATTTCAAGTAGTTTTCTTGAGTTAGCTATTGGATCCATACTATCTGGTCGTGGATCAATATAATCTGTAATTGCCCCAAGTTGAGATGCTCCAAACCATAATTCCTCTTCTTCAGGAATGTTTGGAACCATGCTTAAAATAATATCACCTTTTTTTACGCCAATATTATCTAATACTTTTGTAGCTATATCTACTCTTTCCCACATTTCTTGATATGTTACTGGTTTACCATAGTATTCATATGCTACTTTATTTTTCCTCCATTTGTTTCTTTCTTTTAAAAGTTCAACCATACTTAATTCTGGTTCTCCACTAGGTATATATAAACCATCATAGTACTTCATCCATGGTTTATCTATATGTGGATATCCTGTTTTTTTGTTTTCCATAAAAAACCTCCCCTGCATTTTGCATTTATTTTCATAAATCCATTATATCATTTTTTTAATAAACCTCAAAATAAAAACGTCAACACTTTACAAAAAAAATTCTAATTGTAAAAATTAGAAATATTTATTATAATAAAGTTGGTGATATATATGAATGTTGTAATAAAAGTTGATGAAGAAACAAAAAAGAAAATGATTGAGTATTACAAAGACAAGATAAGAGAAAAAACTCCACCTTATGCTATATTTCAAGCTGAAGAAGAAGATACAATAATCACTTTATATGAATCAGGTAAAGCAATGTTCCAAGGAACAAGTGCCTTTGTAGATGCTAATATGTGGAAAGCTATTAAAGCAAATGATGAAGAAGATATAGATACTACTGATTATATGAACACTAATTCTGTTGGATCAGATGAAGTTGGTACTGGTGATTACTTTGGACCAATTGTAGTAACAAGTGCATATGTAAAAAAAGATGATATAGAGTTTTTACAAAAGCTAGGATGCAATGATTCTAAAAAAATAACTGATGATAAAATAAAGAAAATAGCACCAGAGATTATAAAAAAGATTAAATACAAAAGTATTATTTTAAAAAACGAAGAGTATAATGAAAAATACTCAAAAGAAAATAACATGAATAAAATAAAAGCTATTATGCATAACAAAGTATTATTTTCTATATTACAAGAAATAGATGATAAACCTGATTATATCATAGTAGATGAATTTGCTAGAGAAAAAAGATATTATTCTTATCTAGAAGAAATACCTAACGTTGTAAAAGGAATAACTTTTATTACAAAAGCTGAATCAAAGAATTTAGCAGTCGCAGCAGCTTCGATTATAAGTAGGTATATATTCTTAAATGAATTTGATAAAATATGTGATGAATACCATTTACCTTTTGTAAAAGGCAGTGGTAATGAAGTAGATAAAATAGGACAAGAAGCTGTCGAAAAATATGGTAAAGAAATATTAGATAAGATAGCTAAAAAGAATTTTTCAAATACAAGTAGAATATTAAAAACTAAGATAATATAAAAAAACAAGTTAATAACTTGTTTTTTTAATGTAAAAATTCATCTATTTCTTTCAATCTATCATCTATCTCCAACAAAGATATTTGATGATTAACTTCTTCTTTTTTAGGTTCTTCTACTTCTTCTTGCTCTATTTCATCTTTATTATCTTCTTTTTTCCTAAAAGATTCTAATGATTTAACTATATAAATATCATCAATATTATCTTTTGAAATAGTTGAACCAGTTTTATAACGATCTGATATTGGTATTTCAGTATTCTTTATTATTTTAACATCATCATTCTTTTTAAGACCAATATAACCTCTATTATCAGTTATTATTGCTTTTATAACTTTATATGGATTAGTTTTTACTTCTCTTAGAATTACTAGTCCTCTTCTTGCTCTAGAAGCTTTTTCAAATTCATCTAAATGAACTCTCTTGGCAGTACCTTTATCAGTAAATATTGTTATATATTCTAAATCAGTATCAAAATTAGTACAACTAACTACTTCATCACTTTTTAAATTAATAGATTTAACGCCGCTAGATTTAATACCAGAAGATGGTACCTCATCTATGTCAAACCATAATCCATATCCCTTAGAAGTTGCTATAAATATATCTTTTTTATCACATAAGAAAGCATTCACTACCCTATCATTATCTTTCAATTTCATACAGGACATTGGTTTACTATATCTATTAACTTTAAACTCACTTAATAATGTTTTCTTAATCATACCATTTTTACTAGCAATAGCAATATCTATATTCTTATTAAAATCTTTTATAGGAATAGAACTAACTATTTCTTCATTTTCTGATAATTTTATTACATTACTAATATGTTTACCTAACTGTTTCCATTTTATATCAGGTATTTCGTGTACAGGTAAGAACAAATAATTACCTAAATTAGTAAATAATAATATTGTATCTAAAGTATTAATGCTATAAAGACCAATTAT
>CAZKTT010000039.1:0-6231 GCA_964555755.1 uncultured Mycoplasma sp. | reverse complement strand
CACAAAAAAGCCCGTAAATACGGGCTTTGCAAGCATATTGAATAGGTTCTTCCTATCTCTTACTGAATTAGCGTCCCTTTATCTATGGGCCTTAGCGGAGATTTTATAGCCTACGTGTAGCCTACTTGTAGCCTACGCACAGTGTTCTATCGTGTCTTATCGCGCTTTGGACAAAAATGTTACTTTTGTTATTTAATATTAAAAAAATTATCAATATATGTGACTCCATTATAATAATTATTCATAATTTCAGCACATAGTTTCATCTTTTCTATATCTATTGCCTTACCCTTCTTATAAGCATCAATTATATTATTAAATAAAATAGCGTAATATTCCACATATGAACCATATTTATATCCAATCAAAGTTTTAACAAAATCATCTATATGCTTTTTTATATTATCTTCATAACAAGATATTATATAATCATTAATGCTTACTTTTTCTCCTTCAACTTCTATTTCAGTTCCTAACAAATTAGATAATCTCTTCTGCAAAGGAAGTTCTTCATTTATAATATCATTCAAAAAATATTCTTTATACTCTAAAACTTTTTTTACTGTATATTTAGATATTTCCTTTTGATCATCTTCTATATCTTTAGGAATAACATCTCCAATTACAAAATCTCTATCTTCAGTTTTGTTGAATTCTACAATTTTTTCACTTACTGGATCAATTAAAATCCAATAACTACCTTTAACATTAGACCCTTTTTCCCAAACATTATCATCATCTGTAGTTAATAAAGTTCCAATATAAAGCTTGTTCTCTTCTTTTCTTAGTAATGGAAAAAGTGGTGCATAATTATCTAAACCTCTTTTTATTTTCTCCTCATTAACAATATTTAAATACTTATCTAAACTATCCATAATATTCCTCCCTTATCTTATTTCTAGTTTTATATAAATAATACTTAATAGTAGATTCACTAATATTTAAAGTATTACTTATCTCTTTAATTGAAAAGCCAAAGTAATAGTACATATTAAATGATTTCTTCTCATTTTCTTTAAGATTTAAGTCATTAATACATTCACATATTTCTTTATATATAACTTTATCTAAAGGTTCAATATAATCAACGTTATGATATTCTTCGTCAAAACTAATACTATCTTTTTCTTTTATATACCCTTGCACTTTTTTATACCAAATATTATGTGCAATCTTCCAAATCAAATTATCAAGTTTTTCTATTTTGATATCTTTGTTAAAATATTCGAACACTGATAGGAAAACACTATTAGTTAAATCTTCTGCATCTTCTTTATTATTAGTTTTCTTTAAAGACCAGTTATATATCTTATCAAAATATTCATCATAAATTCTGTCCATTACCATCACCTTTCACTTATATAGTGTCAAATAAATAAAAAAAGTTAGTAAAATTATATTATGATTTTACAATTTAAATTATATCACACATCCTACAAATTTGTAGCCTACTTGTAGTCTACGGCCTCTAAAAAGTACTGTTTTTATATGTTTAGACATAGAAAAAAGCCCGTAAATACGGGCTTTTAAAATACATATATAATAGGTCTTTCCTACCTCTTACTTAATTGTGGTCCCTTTATTTATGGGCCTTAGCGGAGATTTTGTAGCCTACTCGTAGCCTACGTACAGAGTCTTAGCGTATCTTATCGTGTCTTAGACAAAAATATAATTTTTAAGTAAAACTCTAAATTCTTGACTTAGAAGAAGAGGTTCTGTTTTCTTGATCATCACTATACTTATCTTGTGTTTGATTATTAATTACATGAGCAATTGATTCCAAATATCTTTGATGCCACTTCAAATACATAGCACTTTCATATACTCTATTTTCTTGTTCAACATACAATTGTTCGTTGCCTGTTATTCTAAGCGCTTCTTCCAAAGTAACATTAGATAATTCTGGGTTTTCGTGACTTATAATATGACCATACTCATCTATTTCCATATTTCCACCAGTCATTTTAAAATCTGATAAAAACTTTTCTGATGGTTTAAATCTTAAAGTATCTTGTATTTTTAATCGATTGGCTAATGTAGATAATTCACTTGCTGCAGAATTATCAATGCCTTCAGCTTTAAAACCATAAGTATTTCTATAATGATCAAAAAAGTATCTTGAATCCTGTTGAATTAAATGGTTCAATAAATTCTTATTATCCTCTGAAATATTAGTTAACAAAACATATAAATGATCATCTTCATTATTGCTAACCATAAATGTTTCTATATTTTTATTCCATAGTATTTCACATGCGGGTAAACATTGCGGAATAATGTATTCGTTTGGATTGTTGATAACATTTTCCATTTCTACATAAGAATATTGATACTGTGTACCACTATTTCGTGTATCACTATTTGAAGAGACTCTTTTCATAAATTCTTCGATTCTTTTATCATCATCCACCACACAATCACCTTCCATAACAATTATACCACACATCAAACATTTTTGTAGGCTACGTACAGTATCTTATCGTGGCTTATCGTGCTTTGGACGAAAATGTAAGTTTTCTTACCTTTTTGATTTGATATATCCTATAATTAAAAGTACTAATGATAAAAATATAAATGACAATGCAATAATACATAAAATATTTCCATTTATGTGATTGGACCAATCTAAAAAATTGACACTATAATCTGTGACAGTATTTCCCTCAAATAGTTTTTGCGTTAAATACTTAATTCCGATTAATCCCAAAAGAGTAATTAATCCATCGATTCCTAATTTAGTGAACCTATTTAAACTGAATAATTCTACAATTGAATAACTAAATAGAATTCCATAAGAGCATACAGTTACTAATACTGCACTTCCCATCATATTTATTCCAAAAAATATATTTATTACTACTAACAAAAGCAATGTTAAAACGAGCAATCCCAATGAATAAGTTAACATAAAATATTTTTTAATTTTATTATATTTGTCATCTAACAAATACATTTTTAATTTACCAAATATAATAGGATAGAATATCAAAAAATATCCAAGTAGTGTCCCAAATGTAGCAACTAAACACCAATTTCCTTTAGTATAAATCGAGCATGTTAAAAATAATATAAATAAACTTATAAATGTAGAAATAATAAATACTAAAAACTTATATTTAGTAAAAAATCTTGTACAAGTAGGCATAAAAGTAAAAGCAGTTAAACATGAAGTAAATACAATCCAAAACCACGATAATGTGTGATTAACAGAAATATTAACTATAAAACAAATAACTATAGCCATTAAGTATAATAAAGTAGTAGTCCAAAAAATAACATTCTTTAGTCTTATATACTTTTCTGCTTCTTTCATCTTTTTTCTATATTCTGTATCATTTGAACTTTGTATTAATTCATGTTCATTTATATCTAACACTTTGCATATTTCAGGAACTAAGGTTATATCTGGATAGGTTATGCCTCTCTCCCATTTTGAAACTGCTGTTACATCAATAAATAAAATGTCCGCTAACTGTTTTTGAGTATAATTTTTCTTTATTCTAGAATTCTTAATAAATGTCCCAAATCTTTCTTTATCCATAATCATTCTCCCTTCATAATTGAATTATACAATTATATACGAAAAATACCTATAGCTAGTTAAGCCATATATTAAATTAAATATTCTAAAAAAATTATATCACACATTCCCAAGTTTGTAGCCTACTTGTAGCCTACGTGCAGTATCTGAGGGTGTCTGAGCGTGACACAAAAAAAGGAAAGGCTTGAAAACATTGAGTTTTCGACCTTTCCGAATGTCCATGATTCTATCTTTTACTAAATTAGCGTCCCTTTATCTATGCAGGTTTGCGAAGATTTTGTAGCCTACGTGTAGCCTACGTACCGAGTCTTAGAGAGCCTTAGCGTGTCTTGGAAGAAAATGTTACTTTTGTTACTTTTTTGGTATTGTTTGATAATTACCTGTGTTTATGTAATGTCTCTACATTTTGTTGATTCTCCATTATTTGTGATTGTGCTTCTACTGCTGGAGATAATTGTTTATTCTGAATTAACTTTTTATGAGTAGGATATAAACCACCACATACGGTCGGTATTTCATCAATTGATCCTATTTTTCCTTCTTCTAATAATTTGCTTCTTGTTTGTTCTAATAAATAATCAACACCATCGGTTAAAGACCAATATGATATTCCATCCAAATGAACACCAGATTGATTAATAATGTTTGAAATCTTTTTTAGTTTATCTGTCTTAATTTCATAAATTTGAGATTGCAATTCTGGCTTTTCCTTGAATACTTTATATGCTTGATCTATATCTAAGCTCATACCAAATTCAGTAATTTGAATTTTTTTTCCGGTTTCTTCTTGAAGTTTTCTAAAATCATCAAAACACCTTCTTATTCCATCATCTTCTTCAGTTATTTTAATATGCATTTGAGATCCCAAAGTATCTATTAATCCTGGAGAATATTTATCAAAATCTCTCAACACATCAAAAACCTTATTTCTTTTTTCCTCATCTTCCAAAAATGGTTCATTATATATAAAATTTACTCCATCTGGTTTATGCTGTCTTGCATATTCAAAAACTTCTGCTAAATCTTTCACAGTAATACCATATTTTTCTTCCCATATATTAAAATATTCACCATTTTCATTTTTCCAAAAGCTCACAATTTCATTAAATAATATTACTGAATTTATAATACCAGTATTTTCGCCATTAACATTTATTTTATGAGTGGCGTTATATTTATTAATAAAATCTATACTCTCTTTTACATAATTTTTAAGTATTTCTTTAATTTCTTCAGGTCCTTTATCATCAAACAAGCGATCAAGATCTTCTTGAACGAGTAAAGAGTGATATCTTACACACTTTCCATTTTTATAAGCAAAATCCAAATCTTGCTTTACTCTATCAAAACAATATTTTTTTTCTTTATTAACTTCTCCGTAAATACCATTTACAATATGAATTCGTCCTGAACCTAAAATCATAGTATCAAAATCATCAAGATTATCATTCAAAACCGATATTTCTTCATACTGATCTTCAGATTTATTTTGATCTCTTTCAATAGGCCTGAAATTATTAAGAACATAAAGTATTTCATCACTTCTATCAGAGTAATTATTTTTAATATATTTATTAATATAATCAATTGCTTCTTTCATTGATAGATTTGTTACAGCATTTATAATAATTTCAATATCTTCATTTTTGATTTCTAAATGGTTCAATGAGTTTTCTATAATTACTCGTAATTCTGAATCATGTAAAACCATTGAATCTTGGTAATTTTTAAATACTCTTCTTTTTGCATCCTCAAGCCCGATATTTTCAATAATTTTTGACAAGTCATGATTTTTATAAATATCTTTAATTTGAATACAGTCATTCACAAAACTAACCAATTCTTCAGGAGTGTTACATTGTATTATTGATAATAAATCAATTTGTTCTGAACTAAAATAACCCCCTGTTACATTAGAATTAACTTGTAAAAAATATGAATTCATGTTATCACCCTCTACAATTACATTATATCATACATCCATATTTTTGTATGCTTAGGCATTAAAAAAAGCCCACAAAATGGGGCTTTCCAAAAAGCTTGTCTACCTCTTACTAAATTGTGGTGCTCTACGCGCTTTCTTTAATCCTGGTTTTTTACGTTCCTTAATTCTTGAATCACGAGTAACTAAATCAGCACTCTTTAAAATCTTTCTAAAACTAGTTTCACTAGTTGGATCGCTTGCACTATCATATTCAAGTAAAGCTTTAACTATACCTAATCTAATAGCACCAGTTTGTCCAGAAAAACCTCCACCCTTTACTGAAGCTTCAATATCAAATTTATCTTTTGTATCAGTAAGTTCCAAAGGTTGAGATAAATCCATAACTAAAGTTTCAAATGGAAAATATTCATAAACATCTTGTCCATTTACTACTATTTTAACTTTACCTGGAGTTAATTTTACTTTAGCTATACTAGTTTTTCTTTTACCAGTTCCATAATAACTTGTTTCTTTCTTAGCCATAATTAACCTCCCTATTTAACTTCAAGCACTTCTGGCTTTTGAGCCATATGTGGATGAGTTTCTCCTTCATAAACAAATAACTTCTTATACATTGCTCTTCCTAATCTATTATGTGGAAGCATTCCTTTTACTGCTCTTTCAATCATTTCTACTGGATATTTTTCAAGCATCTCTTTAGCAGTTCTAGTTCTAAGACCTCCAACATAACGAGAGTGATCATAAT
>CAZKTT010000038.1:0-6469 GCA_964555755.1 uncultured Mycoplasma sp. | reverse complement strand
AATTTGTTGGTATGGATGCTATGAAATATTGGAAGAGAGTAGATTGGTATAACGGTGGAATGGAACATACAGCAAGACACTTATTATACGCAAGATTTTGGGTTCAATTCTTATACAATATTGGATTAGTTCCTAATAAAGAAATGATTTGGACTAGAGTATCTCATGGTATGATTTTAGGAGCTAATGGTGAAAAAATGAGCAAGAGTAAAGGTAATGTAGTAAATCCTGATGATATTGTAAATGAGTATGGTGCAGATACATTAAGAATTTATGAAATGTTTATTGGAGATTATCGAGAAGATGCTACTTGGAGTACAGATTCTTTAAGAGGATGTAAACGATTCTTAGATAGAGTTATAAAATTAGGAGAAAGATTAAATGATAAAGCTGGTTACACAGATGAAGTTTTGATTAATAAAACTATTAAAAAAGTCACTAATGATTTACTTAATTTGAAATATAATACAGCGGTCGCTGCTCTTATGACAATGATAAATGAATTAGAAAAACATGAATCTATTACTAAAGATGATTATAGAGTTTTATTGGTACTACTTAATCCAATTGCTCCACATAATACAGAAGAGTTAAATGAAAAATATTCTCTAGGAGAAGTAATATGTAAATCATCTTGGCCAGAATACGATGAAGAAAAAACTATTGATAAAACAAAAACAATTGGAGTACAAGTAAATGGAAAGCTTCGTGGAGAGATAACTATAAACCTTGATGAAGATGAAAAAGCAGTAGAAGAAAAGGCTAAAAATCTAGACAACGTAAAGAAATTTACTGAAGGTAAAGAAATTGTAAAAGTCATCAACATAAAGGGTAAAATTGTTAATATTGTTGTTAAATAGAAAGGGATAAAAGATGAAAAAAGATGATGCGAAGCAAGTGCCCCTCAGTCTACAAAATATAGATAATAAAAGTTTTATAGAAATGTTATGTTCTTCTTTAGGAACATATGGGACATATGAATTTGATTTAAAATCTTTGATGTATTTTGTTACTAAATCACAAAAAACAGATAAATATTTAAATCTATTGCAAGATGTCAAAGTTGAAAATTTACGTGAAGATTTATTTTCTGTAGCTAGAAATAGTTACAATTATTTACAAGTTAAAGAAATAACTGATGATAATGTTTTTTATAAATTAAATGGATCTTATAATTATGATGTAATTATTCAAAAATATTTTAACGTTATTAGTGATTTAATTGATTTTACTGAACGATATGATAATTATATAGATTTTTGTAAAGTTCGTAATGAAAAAAGAAACCAAAGAGTAAGAAAATAGTGGTATTTAACTGCTATTTTTTTATTTGTATATATATTATATTTGTTTTATAATATTTATAGGTGATAGCTATGAAAAAAGTAATATTGGTAGATGGAAATAATCTTCTTTTTAGGAGTTATTATGCTACTGCTTACAGAGGGCCTATTCTTAGAAATTCTAAAGGATTTCCTACAAATGGTCTTTATGGTTTTATAAATATGCTTAATAAAATAATAAAAGAAGAAGAACCTTCTTATATGATGATCGCTTTTGATAAGGGTAAAACTTTTAGGCATGAAAAATATAAAGAATATAAGGATGGTAGAAAAGAAACTCCAGAAGATTTAAAATTACAATTTCCTGTTGCAAAAGAAATAGCAAAAGAAATGGGAATACCTTGTTTTGAAATTGATGGTTATGAAGCTGATGATATTATTGGAACTTTTGCTAAAGAAGTTGATGATAGAAAAGATTTTTCCTCTACAATTATAAGTAGTGATAAAGATCTATTACAATTGATATCACCTTCAAATGAAGTAAAACTTTTAAAGATGAATGATTATATTCGGTTGAATGAAAAAACATTCTATGAAATGTATGGTTTTACTCCTGAAAAAATAGTGGATTTAAAAGCTATCATGGGAGATGCAAGTGATAATATTCCTGGAGTAAAAGGTATTGGAGAAAAAGGTGCTATTAGTCTAATAAGCACTTATGGAACACTTGAAGATGTGTACAATAATATTGATAAAATAACAGGTAAAACTAAAGAAAAACTAGAAAATGATAAAAATAATGCTTTTTTCTCTAAAGAATTAGCTACTATATATAAAGATGTTCCTATTGATAATGATTTAGAAAAAATAAAATATAATGGTCCTACTAATAAATTAAAACCACTACTTGAAGAATATGAATTTTATTCAATTTTAAAGAAAATGGATATAAAAGTACAAACTGATGTTAAATATAAAGAAGTATCTTCTTTAATTATAGATACTAATAGTGTAATTTATTTAGAAACAAATGGTAATTATCATAATCATAATATCTTAGGTATTGGTGTTGTTAATAAGAACGGTTCTTATTATATTGATGCATTAAATATCAATAATATAGAAATAAAAAAAGATGTAAAACTATATACTTATGACTTAAAAAAATTGTACTTAAGTTTTAAATATTTAGGTAAAGAATTAACTAATGATATAGATGATTTAATGATTATAACTTCACTTTTAAACTATAATATTAAAGATGATATTTCTAATTTAATGAATGAATTAGGTATTGAAGTTAGTTCAAGCGATGAAGCGGTTAAATTAGCTAAGAAAGATGAAAATATAATAAAAGATACTATACTCAAGAAAGCTAAGTTTATTTTTGAAAACAAAGATAGTTTTTATAAAGAATTAAATAGTGATGAGCTTAGTTTATATCAAAACATCGAATTACCTTTATCTTATGTATTAAGTGATATGGAATATACAGGTGTAAGTATTGATACAAAATTTCTTTTAGATATGAAAAAAGAAGTTGGAGACAAATTAAAAGTGTTAGAAGAAAATATTTATTCTCTAGCAGGTAAAGAATTTAATATACTTAGTCCGAGTCAACTAGGAGTAATACTTTTTGAAGATTTAAAGATTCCTTATCCAAAACGTGTTAAAGCAGGGCAAAAATATAAAACAGGAGCAGATATTTTAGAAAAAGTAAAAGATTATGAAATAGTTAGTAAAGTTTTAGATTATAGAACTTTAAGTAAATTATATGCTAATTATATAGTAGGTTTATTAGATTGTGTAAAAGAAGATGGTAAAATTCATACCACTTTTACTCAAACATTAACTAGAACAGGTAGATTATCTTCTCTATCACCAAATCTTCAAAACATACCTGTTCGTGAAGAATATGGAAAACTTATTAGACAAGCATTTATACCTAGTTCAGGTAATACTATTATTACTAGTGATTATTCACAAATTGAGTTAAGAGTATTTGCTCATATGTCCAGAGCTGATAACTTAATTGAAGCTTTTAATAACGATTTAGATATACATACTAAAACTGCTATGGATATTTATCATATAAGTAAAGATGAGGTAACTCCAAATCAAAGAAGGGATGCTAAAGCAGTAAATTTTGGTATTTTATATGGTATATCTAGTTTTGGATTATCTGAAGATTTAGGTATAAGTTTTAAAGAAGCTAAAGATTTTATAGATAATTATTTAAATACTTATCCGGGTATTAAAACATATATGGATAATCTAATTAAAGAAGCTTATAAAAATGGTTATGTAAAAACATTATTTGGTAGGAAAAGAGTAATCGATGAATTAAAGAGTAATGTTTATATGATTAGAACTTCTGGTGAAAGAATGGCTCTTAATACTCCAATTCAAGGAACAGCAGCTGATATTTTAAAAATAGCTATGATAAATATTTATAATAGATTTAGTAATGAAAAAGTAAAGGCTAAAATGATAATTCAAGTTCATGATGAATTGTTAATAGATTGTCCTTTAAATGAATTGGATAAAGTTAAAGCAATAGTAAAAGATGAAATGGAAAATGCCTATAAATTAGATGTACCATTAAAAGTAGATATCAGTAGTGGTCACAATTGGTATGAAGCAAAATGATAAGGAGGTAGTTTATGCCTGAATTACCTGAAGTAGAAACAGTAAGAAAAGCTCTTCTTTCAAAATTAAAAGGAAAAACTATAAAAGATATAAATATAATTCATAATAATGTTTTTGAAAAACAGAATTTAAACGAAGTAGTAAAAAATATAAAAAATCAAACTATTAACGATATAAAAAGAAAAGGTAAATGGCTTATCTATAATTTAGATGATTATTATTTATTAAGTCATTTAAGAATGGAAGGCAAATATTTATATCGAGATATTAATAGCGAGATTGAAAAGCATGAATTAGTAGTTTTTAACATTAATAATGAATTTGAATTAAGGTATAAAGATGTCCGTAAATTCGGAAAAATGTATTTAATAAAAAAATCTGATATAGCTAAAAGCCCTTTATCTAAATTAGGTCTTGAACCATGGGATAATAATTTAACTAGTAGTTATTTGAAAGAAAAATATAAAAATAAAACACTTCCTATAAAAACAATTTTACTTGATCAAAGTATCATAACTGGAATAGGAAATATATATGCAGATGAAATATTATTTTTAAGTAAAATAAATCCTCATACTAAGGGGAAAGATTTAAAGACTAAAGATTTAAAAAATATAATTCTAAATACTAAAAAAGTATTAGAAAAAGCAATTGAAGAAGGTGGGACTACTATACGAAGTTATACTTCTGAAGAGGGAGTTACTGGACTTTTTCAAAATAGTTTAAATGTTCATATGAAGGAAAATGATCCATGTCCTATTTGTAAGACTAAAATTATTAAAGATAAGATAAATGGTCGAAGTAGTTATTATTGTCCAAAATGTCAAAAAAACTGATATTTAGTATCAGTTTTTGTGTTTTTATTATATTTATCTTTTTTAATAATATATATAATATTATAGAGAATGAACATATTTATTTAGTTTTTTAAAAATAAACATCTTGCAAAAATAATGAATATAATAATATATAAAATAATTAGAATATAAGGGGTAATATAAATTAAATTATTAATTTCATAAGTTTTGAAAAGATAAATGCTTAATATTGGTATCATTATTGAAAGTATGGCACTTATTGCTAATACTTTCTTTTTGTTTTTGATATTAAACATTTCAGTTATGTTTTTTTTGGTACAATATAATAAATAGATAAAACATGAAGCAAATATATTTATAAATATTATTGAAAAAATATTTTCTATTCTTTCTATGACTCCGAAAATTTGTATTTTTTTAAATAAAGCATAGGAAGGGTAAGTAAGTATTTTTGCTAAATCTATACCATATACTCCAATTAAAAAGAATAAGAATAGGAAGGCAATAATCATTACTAGTAAGTATCCGGTTATTACATTTTTTGAAAACTTATTTTTGTTTATGGTAATACTTTTTATGTTTAATATATATATTAGTGGTGCAGTTGTAGATATAGTAGTTATAAATAAACCTTTAAGAGAATTGTTTATACTTGAATCAAATAATGGTTTAAAATTATCAATTTCTAAATATGGAGTGAGAGATATAAATGAAATAATTACTATGGTTAATGATATAATAAATAGAATAAAAATAGTTCTAGAAATAGCTTCTATTCCTTTATGGATGGCAATTATTGCTATAAATGAAAAGAATAATGCTAATATATAATATGAATTTTTTGTTAGAAATTGGCTTATTATAAAATCTATTACTACAAAAGAAGTTATAAATATTAGATAAATACTAATTATTATTAATACTATATTTGTTATATATCCTAAAACCTTAAATTTTTCTTTTAAGAATAAGAATAAACTAGTATTAATTTTTTTACTGATAAAGGAAATCATAAATACTGGTATTAGTCCTATAATTGTAGATATTAAAAAAATTAAAAGAGATGAGTTTTTTGATATAGATAGTAATTGAGTGTTTACAAATACATAGAACATAGTGCTTATTATTACTATGCTTATAGCAAAAACTTGTAGACTGCTTATTTTTCCATTCATATTATGATGCTCCTTTATTAATACTTCCATATCTATACATATTATTTGTTATTTTAATATTGAAATCTGTGTAGTTATATATATTTTTATTTTTATACTTTTTATAATCTTTATAATAGTTTTTATATATTTTGTTTTTTATTCCTAGAATATCAGTATTATTATTTTTTAGATAAATAATTAAGTCTTTAGTATATTTTTCTATTTCTTTATTAATATCTTTTTTTAATTCTTTAGTGTTTTTTTCTTTAGTTAGATTTATTTTTTGATCTATTTCATTTATTTTAGATTCGAATTTTATATCTATATCAACTTGTATTTTATTCTTCTTTAGTTTTATATCTATTTTAGATTTTGGATTATATGTGATGGCAGAAAAATGTTTACCTTTATATGTTGGCGATATTATTATATCCTCAAAATTGTTTAAAATTAAATCGTAAGCAATTGCTTCATTATCAGTAATTTTTTTAATTACTTTACTGTTTTTTATGGGAGTCATACCACAAATTGTAGTACTACTTGCAGTATTTCCTTTTTCTTT
>CAZKTT010000037.1:0-6518 GCA_964555755.1 uncultured Mycoplasma sp. | reverse complement strand
TTTAGAATATCTTCCAAATCTTTCACCCATTATTTCTTCTAAAGAATAATTATGTATTTTTTCTAAAGCATTATGCATTTTATATCACCATAACTATTATATATTAAATTTGTATTGTTTTACAAATGTTTACTAATACTTTTACGTAAACATCAAAATAAAAAATGATATTTTCATATCATTTTTATTATTCAGCAATTTCTGTACTATACCAATAATAACCATCATCTTGCTTATTAAAAGTATGCTTATAAACAAGAAAATCTCCTAAATTATTATTGAAATAATTAACGGCACCTTTTTTATCACCCTTATATACTTCTTCGCCATTTTGGTTGTATAAATAATAAGTATTAGTTTCTTCTTTTAAAACAGCCATCTTTTCATATATAAATAAATTCCCATCTTTTTCTTCACTATTTACTATTTTATTTAATTTAGTATTTAGATTATTAATACTAGAATATGAAACATAGTAATCATTATTAAAGGTATATAATCTTTTATCATTCGAAGCAATAAAATCTTTTCGTTCTTTTACCTTAGTATTATAATCTTTCATAATTATATTGTCTAAATTAACTACGTTTATGTATTTTAAATCTTCAGTGTTTGCTCCATCAACCAAAGGTTTATCATCACTATAATTAAGAATAAATTGTTCATCCAATCTATTATAAGCCATAGCTAAAAGAACACTACTATCAATAGAATCTATTGTCATAAGTTTATCGCTATAAGCATCTACTAAATCACTATCCATATTATTAAAAGGAACAATTTCAATCAATTTTTCTACTTTACTTTCACTTAGTATTGGTGCCACTTCATCACTCGTTTTTATAACTTCATTATATCCTTCTTTTTCTTTAACATCTTTAAGATCTAAATAATTCAAATATGATTTACTAGCTATAATAATTATTGCTAAAGCTATTAATACTACTGCTAAAACAACTAGTAATTTTACTTTTCCCCTTTTTTCTTTTTCTATCATACTACTTCCTCCGTTTATATTATTCTACAAAATACATTTTATCACAAATATATAATATTTCAAATTACTTATTATCAGTTTTATAACTTATAATAGGCTTTAATAATTCAATAATAAAGAAACTTATTATATTTACAAATAAAACAAACATAAAACCTAATAGACTAATTGAAGCAAGTCCAAATATAGCCCCTACTGGTGTTAAAAATACTAATAATTGTAAAACTATTAATGCCATAATACCTAAATTTAATTGTCTATTTGAGAATATTCCTTTACTAAAAATTAATTCTTTTAAACTTCTACAGTTATAAGCAAAAGTAAACTCATTAAGTATGATACTTAATAATGCCATAGTTTGTCCAACAGCATAACCATACATACTTGAGAATAAAAAGTAAACTAATAATGTTGTAAATACTTCTACTACCACTGAAAGACTTAAAAAAGATGTAAAGTATGGAGTAAAAATATTAGTCTTCAAACTAGTTGGGTTTCTTTTCATAACATCTTTACTAGCCTTTTCAAAAGCTAAACATATCGAAGGTAAAGTATCTGCTACTAAATCGATATATAAAATATGAATTGGAGATATTATATTTTTAAACGTAAACATTCCTATCAAAATAATTATAATTTCAGTAAAGTTACTTGATAAGTTATATAAAATATTACTTATTACATTATCATATATTCTTCGTCCTTCTTCTACGGCAGTAACAATGGTCATAAAACTGTCATCCATCAATATAACATCTGAAGCATTTTTTGTAACATCTGAACCAGTTTTACCCATACCTACTCCAACACTAGCTAGCTTTATCGCTGGTGCATCATTAACTCCATCACCAGTCATAGCAATTACTTTTCCTTGATTTTGCAAACAAGTTATTATTCTAACTTTATCTTCTGGAGTAACTCTAGCAAATACTTTATATTCTTTTAATACTTGTTCCAATTCTTTATCTGATATATTTCTTATTTTTTCGCCTAGTATTCCTTCTTTATCTTTTTTTATTATTCCTATTTGTTTACCAATAGAACAAGCAGTTTCTAAACTATCACCAGTAATCATAATAGTACTAATATTAGAATTCTTACACATTTCGATTGCTTTAGTAACTTCTTTACGAGGTGGATCAATTAAACCAACTAATCCTAAAAATATTAAGTTCTTTTCATCTGTTAATTCTAAAACTTTTTTATCATCAGATACAGGTTTATAAGCAAGTGCTATTACTTTTAAAGCATCTTTACTCATTTTATTTTCTTGTCTTTTAATACTATTTCTAATTAAATAACTAAGTTTTTTTACTTTACCAGATTCCTCTACTCTAGAACAATTTTTTAAAACTGAAGAAATACTTCCTTTAACAAGTATATAATTCTTATTATTTATTTTATTAAGTGTACTCATCATCTTACGATTAGAATCAAATGGATATTCAGTTATTCTTTTATATTTATCTAGTTTAGTTTGAGTAACTCCAATAGTTTTTAAATATTTTAAAAATGCTATTTCTACAGCATCACCCGCATAATTATCTTTTTTTGTTTCATAAGCATTATTACAAAGCCCAAGTGTTTTAACTAAAAAAGAATCTTTATCAACATGTTCTCTTATATTAATAATCAATTTACTACCGCTTACTATCTTAGAAACTGTCATTTCATTTTTAGTTAAAGTACCAGTTTTATCTGAACAAATTATTTCAGTAGCCCCCAAAGTTTCAATAGCGGACAACTGCTTCACAACAGCTTTTTTCTTAGCCATTCTATTAGCACCAATTAATAATGTTGAAGTTATAGCTATCGGCATACTTTCAGGTACTGAAGCAACAATCATAGAAATACAAAGCATAACTATAGTTATAAAACTATTATGATTTAAAACACCATAAACAAGTACTAATATAACTAGGAATATTGCAATATAAGTAATAAACTTACTAACTTTTTCGACTTTTATTTGTAAAGGAGTTTTTTCTTGTTTTTCTTTATTTAAGTTTTGAGCTATTTTACCAAGTTCAGTATTATCACCAGTTTCAGTTACTACAGCCTTAACTTTTCCATTTACAACATTTGTTCCAGAATAAATCATATTACTTCTTTCATGTAATAAAGCATCTTTCGTGATAACATCAGAATTCTTATCCAAAGGAACTGATTCCCCAGTTAATATAGATTCATCAGTTTGCAAGTTAATAGCTTCAATAATCCTTGCATCGGCAGGAACTTTATCACCTGCTTCTAAAATCATTATATCCCCCGGAACTAACTCCTTAGATAAAATTTCTACTCCTTTTCCTGATCTAATTACATCTACTTTTGTAGTAATGTAAGTTTTTAAAGCATCTAAAGAATTCTCAGCTTTTTTTTCTTGAACATATCCCATAATTGAATTAACTAAAACTGAAAACAAAATTACAATTGCATCCATATAATCAGTTTTAGTTACAAAACTGTACACTAAAGCTAAGATTCCCACGATTAAAAGAAGTATTATCATAGCATTATTAAATTGTTTTAAAAAACGTTTTAAATTAGATACTTTACCTTTATCAGTAATTTCATTTGTATTAATTTTTAAACGTTTATTAACTTCTTCTTTTGTAAGCCCGTCAATACTAGTATTTAATTCACTATAAATTTCTTTAACGCTTTTTTTATAATGCATAATATCACCTTTATTATCCAGTAACATTATAGCATATAAAAATATTTAATTAAAGAAAAAATACAAGTAAACACTTGTATTTTTATTATCTATTAGGAAAAGTTCCTTTTATTACTGGATACCATTCATAACCAGTATCTCTAATTTCTTCATAAGGAGTTTTACCACTGAAATCTTTATAAAGACTTTTTACAATACTTCCTAATTTTTTAGTTCTATCTAATGTATATTTATACTCTTCTTGTCCTGCTTGAAGTCTAGTAGGACCATCATCATTATTTAGATTTTTATATATTCTATCGCAATAAACTTGAGAAATATATAAACCCGCTACTCTAAATCTTAGTAAATCATCACTCATAAAATCAGTAAAACGATCTCCCTTTTCCAAGTTTATCCCATTTTCTGTTAAAAACTTAGTCAATTCTCCACTAGTTTTTCCATACATTCCTTTATTTAAATTACCTATTACTCTACCACTACTATCAGAATGAGCAAAAACAGAAGATTTAACTTTTAAATCATGATCATATTTAGCTTCTTTTTCAAGTAATTCTTCACGAGTTAATTCTCCACATTCTGAAACAATAGCTAAAATAGCTTTTTTTGTACCTTCGATATAGATTCTTTCTTTTTCATCTACCACTATTCCGTTAGCAGCTATATCTCTCTTGATATCCTTTGTAATTGTAGGAAGAACACTAAGTACTTCAGTAATGCTAGCTCGTCTTGCTATTCGTGCAAGTAGATTTTCCTTTACTTTTGTTAATAAATACCATTCTTTATCTAAGTTTTTATAATGTGTAGTTAAACATATAAAGTCCATACAACGTTTATAATCTTTTTGATTATATCTACGACCACTAACATAACTACTAATTATATTAGTAATATCGCTTCTTAATTCTAAAACTTCATCTTCAGTATGCATAACCTTCACCTCGCGCTATATTATACCACTTTTGGATATTTTTTTCAAGATAATGGAAAAAATGAGTAATTATTCGCTTCTTAACGCTTCAACCGGATCCTTTTTAGAAGCCATTCTAGAAGGAACTAATCCAGCGATTACTGTTAGAACAACACTGATTAAAATCAATATAATAGCACCCTCTAAAGGAAGTCTAGCACTAACATCAGCCTCTGTTAGTTCTCCTATTATACTATTTATAGGTATATTAAGTAGTACTGTAACTATAACACCTAAAACACCTGCAATTAAACCTTCAATAAATGTTTCAGCCTTAAATACTCTAGTAACATCTTTTTTAGAAGCTCCAATCGCTCTTAATACACCAATTTCTTTTGTCCTTTCAAGAACACTTATATAAGTAATTATGGCAATCATAATACTTGATACTACTAAAGATATAGAAACAAAAGCTATTAAAACATAACTTATAGTATTTACTATAGTAGTAACACTAGACATCAAAAGTCCTACGTAATCAGTATAATTAATCTTATCTTCTTTAGTAGCAGATTTATTATATTGACTTATTAAATCTTTTATAGAATCTTTATTTTCAAAAGTATCGGTATATATTTCTATCTTTGATGGAGCATTCAAGCTAACTTTACCAAACTCACTCATATTATCATCATAACTACCTACTGATATATAATTATCATAAATAGAAAGCATTACATCTGAATCAGGGTTTTGAACATACATATCAAGCATCGCAGCAAGCTCTGTTTCACTCATATAAATCATATTAGAACTAGCATCTCCATACATATCATTCATCATTGAAGATGCAAATTTAGCCTTTTCACTTACACTTAAATTAGAAATATATTTCTTAACTTCTTCTACTTTTTCTTTATCACCAGTTGTTTTAAATTTTAAACCATTCTTAACATTAATACCTTTATTTTTTTCTTGACTCTTTACTACGTTACTATTATCAGTATGTTTTATTATCCAATCTGTTAAAGCTTTAGTATAAGCTACTGTCCCAGTAACAAGAGTAGTTTTAGAATTATCTTTTTGTTTTATAATTCCTACTACTTTTAAATCAAGTGCTTTCTTTTTAGCAAGTTGTTCTAATTTACCATTATCATTACCAATATAATCATAATAACCATTACTATTTTTTACATATAAATCTGAAGCAGTTAAAAGTTTAAAACTAGATCCTATAATATCATCATAATTAAGTTTTTTAGTTTCAATATTTATTTTTTCACTCTTATCTATTTTCTTTAAAATATCTTTATATTCTTTTGATGGAAGAAGTCCCAGATTATATAATGCCGTAATATTAATTTCATTGTTCTTATCTAATACTAAAACAACTTCATTATATTTTTTAGGAAAAGAACCTTTCACAACTTCATATTCTCCTAAAACAGCATCACTTATAGTGCTACCAGTACTCATAAGTTCTGAAAAAATTTCTGATGAAGCAAAAGCACTTCCAGGAGCTTCGTTATCAATAGTAGACATAACATCATTTGATAAAGAATCACTTTCAAAAGTTGAACCATTTGAGTTTATAAATTTACCATCTTTATCATAGTTAAATACACTAAATTTAGTATCAAAAGAATAAACTATACCATTTTCTCTAATGTATTTTTTTACGTCTTTATTGCCATCTAAATACTTCTTAAATTTTGTTAAATTATTCTTTGAAATACTAGTAGTAACTGAACTTGCCATATCAATCGAAGTATTATTAGAATAAACAGCATCTTTATCGTGAGTTATTTTCTTTTCTTTAGAATTCTCCATGCCTGCAGTTAATATATTAGAAAAGTCTACTGATTCCGCTTCAATTGATAAAGGATAAGAAAGCATTGTTTCTTTCTGAATATCATCAATATATTTATTAACAC
>CAZKTT010000036.1:0-6666 GCA_964555755.1 uncultured Mycoplasma sp. | reverse complement strand
GTTGCAGGCGGCAGATACGGTCTTGGTTCCAAGGATACAACTCCTGCAATGATCATCTATTAGAATTACTATTGTTAAAAAGTTTAATCAAAACTTAGTAGAGTTAAAATTAAGAAATAGTAAAGAAGTAAAAGAAATAAATATTAATAATTTATTAGCAGAATTAAAAAAGATAACAAATTAATGTTATCTTTTTTTTGTTTTAATTTTTCTTACTATGATAATTGTACCAATAATAATCATTATGTAAGAAATAATCGCTATTATTATATTTTTATTATATTTTACAAATTTAGTAATACTAAAATGTTTTTTTTGTTTAAAAACAACATCTGTTTTTTCAATTAATTTATCTTTGTAATAAATACTAGCAGTTCCTATTTTCTTTCCTTTTTTTGTAAAAGGAGTAATAGTTCTTATACCTTTATATTTTATTTTCACATCTGCTTTATTGAAATCATTCTTAGAAAAGTATTTAATATCTTTATCGAAAGTTAATGTATAATTTTTTTCTTTTAAATATTTAGTGTTTAACTTAGTTATAACATCATTCTTATTTACTAAATTATGATAACTATAATTATTAAAATAATATTCATAAAGCAATTTAGCATCTTTAAAGTGATTAGGACTTGTGTAACTATGAGGAGCATTAGTAGTAACTAATATATAAGTACTACCATTTTTGTTAGCATAACTCATTAAAGCAAAACCAGGAATAGTATTATATCCGGTTTTTCCTCCTTTTACATAATCCATATGTAATTTAAAATGATTTATGTAGAAATAGAAAGTGTGATTTACTTTTATTCCATCTTCAGTTTTATATGTAAAAGTGCTCATTATTTCTTTTAATGTTTTATTATTTAAAGCATATTTCATTAGTTTTAACATATCAGACATAGTTGAATAGTTGTTAATATCATCTAGGCCTACAGCATTGCTAAACTTCGAATTAGTCATCCCGATTTCTTTTGCTTTTTCATTCATTAGTATTACAAAATCTTTTTCAGTTTTACTAACATCATATACTAAGGCATAACCACTGTCAGCAGCACTTTCCATAACAAATGAATGTAGTAAGTCATTACAAGTATAAGATTTTTTACTATTTAAACTTGAAATACTTAGATCTTCATGTGCTAATTTAGTAAAGTTTACTTTTTTAAAGTCTATTTTTTTATTTAAGTCTTTTTCATGATCTAAGATAACTAATGCTGAGACAACTTTTGTTAAAGAAGCAATTTGAGATTTTTCATTGGGATTCTTTTCATACATTACTTTATCTTCTTCAACATTATATAAAATAGCATTATTCGATTTTATATTGAATTCTTCAGCATTTGCTATTACTGGAAATAGTAATAAAATAGTTGTGAATAATATAAAAAATCCTTTTCTCATTTTATCTACCTCGGCTTTATCAGTATAACAAAAAAAGATAAATTTTGCTATAGATATTTTCATTTATCTTAAATTATTATATAATGTTATATGAAGATAGGGTGGTTATATGTTTGATGTACAGTATTTAAATAATCTTAGAGCAAAGTATAATTATGATGATAAAACTATGAGAGCATTAGGAAAAATAATTCCTTGTCTAATAGATTATTATGGTGATTCTTATGAAGAACACATTCTATCTGCAATATTTGATGCTAGAATTATTTCTTGTAATTCTTATCAAACTATATCAAAATTTAGAAGTGAAAATAAATTAACTAAAATTGTAGGGCAATCTGAAATAGGGAGTATTGATATAAAATCTAATGAAGGTGTTTATTTATCTGATGTAAAAATATCTTATAATGAGTTTACTAATTCTTATAATATAGATGAAATATCTAGACTGATAGTAACAGCTCATTCTTTTAACTATGATTCTCCTAAGGGATTAGAAGTATTAGTCTATCTTTTAGTAAAACTTATTAAAAGTTATGAAAACGAATATACAATTGATGAGAACGTTATAACAAAAAGATCAGGAATAAGTAGTGAAACTAGAAATATCATGAATGATAAAAATGAAATATATTTAGATTTTGATTCTGATAAATTTAAAGGATTACAAGAAGGATTTAATATATATGATACTGGTGAAATAGTTTCGTTAATTCTTAGTGATAAATATCAATGTTACGATTATGATAGTATTCTTACTGTCGCTAGTATAATTAAGAATAAATTTGGATTAGGGGAGCAAGTAAATAGATTTGAAATAACTGGTGATATAGATGGTTTATATAAAATATATCCAAATGGGATCGATGATTTAGCTTTAAAATGTGATGAATGCTTGTTATTAGAAAATGAGATGTTTATTTCGATGTTTAGAGAAGAAAAGAATGAACTTGCTAAGACTATAAATAAAAAATTGTCAGTCGATATATTTAAAAAACTGATGGATTTATACGAATTTAGGAGTAAAATTAAAACTTAAGTGTAAATTTTACAAAAAAGTATTTGAATTGACAAGTAAAAATGTTATACTTATTATGATATGGAGGATGATTATATGAATAGAAAGGATAATAAGTTTAAAATAGTTAAAATATTATCAATTATTTTATTAGTATTTGTTTTTGGCTTTGCTTGGATTAATCATGTTGATGCCTCAACAAAATTTACTAAACCAATTACTCGCTACAGTATTTCAAACGGGTATGGCGGTACTTATAAGGTAAGAAATTTTAATACTGCGAATGGTATTGGTTTTTGTTATGAAATATCTAAAACAGGTGCCCCAGAAAACTCAACACTTAGTTATGTTGGACACCCTTCAAGTAATAACGGTGCAATGTTATACTTGCTGGATAATTATTCAAAAAACAAAACTAAGACCAATTATGTTACTACACAATTTGCATTGTGGAAGGTTAAGGGCAGTTTAGATTCTAGACCATCTTCAAGTAAGCTATCTCCTAGTAGTTCTTATTTGAAGACCGCTAAGGAAAAAGCTAAAGAAGCAAAAAAACATTCTAATTATACAGTAAAACCTACTATATCTGCTAAAGCTACTTCACCAATAATAAGTGGTGATTATTATCGATCTACAGTTACTGTAACACTTACTAATGCTAGTAGTTATACTGTGACTAAAAATAGTGCTCCTACAGGTACTAAAATAGTTAATGTTAGCACTGGTAAAGTTGATTCAACTATGAGCAAAGGTCAAAAGTTTTATGTAAAAGTTCCAAAATCTAAAGTTACTAGTAGTAAAACTGTTAAGTTAACAGTTAAAGCAACTGGTACTTATAAATATCTTAATGTTTATTCTCCACCAAGTAATTATCAAGATGTAATAGTTTTGGTTTCTTCAAAGAAAACTGTTTCTGACACTCTAAGTATTACATTTAAACCTAGAACTATAAATGTTTATAAGGTTGATTATGATAATAGTTCAACTTATTTAGCAGGAGCTAAATATCAAATTTTTAAAAACGCTGCATGTACTACTACAGTTTCTGGATTTACTACTCCAAAAACTACTAATAGTAAAGGAGTTGTGGCTTTCACAGGATTAGAGCCTGGTACATATTATATTAAAGAAGTAGCACAGCCAGCAGGGTATCAACCTCCATCTGATAATTGTAAGAAAGTGGAAACAGGCGGTAAAGTAACTTTTAGAAATAAGAAAAACACAATTACTGTTATTAAAGTCGATAATGCAACAGGTGCTAAATTAAAAGGTGCTCATTATGCACTATATACTAATAAAACATGTACAATAAGAGCAAAACAACCCGGTTCAACTAAAACATTCCCAGTAGTAATTACAAATGATCAAGGAAAAGCTATTTTCTCTGGTATGGCTACATCTGGCACATATTATGTTTTAGAAAAAACACCTCCAAAAGGTTATTATGCACTTTCAAATAACTGTAAGAAAGTTACAGTTAATGGTTCGGTCGAATTTAGAAATGATAAAATTGAAAACGATGAAATTTCAGTATATAAATATGATAGCTATACAAACTTAGCAATAGATGGAGTTAAGATCGGATTATATAGTGATTCAGATTGTAACAATAAATTAAAAGAAGCTACTACTGCTAATGGGTATGTAAGATTTAAAGTAGACTTTGCTGCTGGGACAACTCCAACATATTATGTAAAAGAAATTGAAACACCTGAAGGTTATAAACCAAAAGATGGTCAAATTGTATGTCATC
This sequence comes from uncultured Mycoplasma sp., assembly GCA_964555755.1. Lineage (GTDB taxonomy): Bacteria > Bacillota_I > Bacilli_A > RF39 > UBA660 > UMGS1449. The sequence goes on along the minus strand of CAZKTT010000036.1, from coordinate 2,491 downwards.
CAGTAAAAAGTGATGGAGATGGCTATGAAGCTGCAGAAATCTATAATACTCCTTATGGTGATATCAAAATATTAAAAAGAGATGTTAAAACTCAAAGAGCTATTAAAGGTATAACATTTAGATTACTAGATGCAAATAAAAAACCTGTTGTTGACATAAATGGTAACCAAGTTCCTAATGCTACTACTGATAGTGATGGTATTGTTGAGTTTAAGAATATATATTATGGAACATATTATGTAGAAGAAGTTAATACAATTCCAGCATATAAGAAACTTGCTTCACCAATTAAATTCATTTTAAATGGTGCTACTGATTCTAATATAATTGGATCAAGTGCTGCTGGAACATATCTTTTAGGAGATGCTAATTTGGATGGTAATATAGATAGAGCCGATATGATTGTTTATCAAAATGCTATTTCTAATCCAGATTCATTAATCGATGTTGCACCAAGTGTTCTATACTCTTTAGATATACTTGGTAATGGTGTTGATACAACTGCTAAAGTTCGTGAAAACTTAAAGGTTTTAGAATATTATTTACAATTAAATGAAAATGAAGATGAGGATGTATTCAATGCTGCTAAGAACTATAGAAGTTCTATAAATAAAGTATGTAATCTAGCAGGAAATCCTTCTTGTGATGCTACTTATTTCGATGTAATAGCAGATATGAAATCTACTAATGCTGAAGTTACTGGTGAATATAATGCTGCTATGACTGAATATAATACTGCTATGGCTGAATGGCAAACTAAAATGGAAGAATATAATAACAATTGTTCTGGTCTTCTTGCCGGAAGCAATGATACAAATGATCCAGATGTAGATGATGTTTATGATTGTGACGAAGTTCCTGAACAACCTGAACCAGTATGTCCAGAATATACTTCTGATTTCCTTGTAGATGTAAATGGTGATTGTACTGTTAATTCTAGTGATGTTACTGCATTTGAAAATCTTCTTAATGGATCTTCAATAGTTATTGGACAAACTTATAAATTAGGAGACGTCAATGGTGATAATTCAATAACTCAAGCTGATGCTGATTTAGTAAGTGAATTCATTCAAGGAACAAAAACTCCTACACCTGTTCAATCAGCTGCAGCAAATGTTGATGAGGAAAACGGTATTACAGAGAACGATTTATTCCTTATAGGAATATATCTTGAAGGAGAACATGATGTCTTTGATGCAGATACTGTGAAAAACTTAACTCCTGGAGGAGCAATTGATACAGATGCATTAGAAGAAATCGGCGATTTAAATGATAATGGTAGATTGGATAGTGGAGATGTTGAAATACTTGCTGATTATGTAAGTTATTCAAGCAGTTCAAATTCAAGTCAAATATTTAGTGCAATTGATGCTTTCTTAGAAAATAAAGAAGAACTATGTGAAGCTCTAGGTGATGCTGGTTGTGATATCAGTGGTGATTTATTAACAGTTGCATTAAATAAAGTTGGACGTTCTGGTAATTTACCTTCTTCATTAGTTGGTATAAGTTTACTTATTACTAATGAAAAAATTGATATGAAAATAAGTAAAGAAAGTATTGCTAATTCTAAAGAATTACCAGGAGCTAAAATCGTTATTAAAGATTCAAAAGGAAATGTATTCTTAGAATATACTTCTAGTAAGTCTCCTAAACATTTCTATATTCCAGCTGGTAAATATACTTTAACTGAAGTTGTTGCTCCAGCAGGCTATAAAGAGTTAAAAACAGTTATTACTTTCGAAGTTAAAAGCGATGGTAATGTAAAATTATTAAATGTAAGTTCTAATCTTTATAAGATTAAAAAATCATCTGATAGTGATTTAGATCATTTAATAATTTATAATGAACCATATAAGAAATCTAAAGTTAATATTCCAGATACAGGAAGTAATGCTCCAATTATTACTGTTATAGCTGGTGCGATATTAATAGGTGGCGGTGGTTACTTAGTATATCGTAGATATAAAAAATAATAAGTAAAAAAAAGAAAAGTTATTTAACTTTTCTTTTTTATTTCTTTAAATGTAATTTTTTAAGTATTCTATTTGTTTCATCTTTACCAAATACATTTTCTATTCCTTTATTCTTATATAAAGCAATTAGATAAACAATGGCACCAAATACTCCGATTATAAATATTTTAACGACTGCCATTATTCTATCATTTCCTGCATCAATTAACTCATTTAATGGTACTGCTACTACACACATTAGTAGGAGTGGGATAAATGTTTTTGATGCATTTCTTAATATTTCAAAGTATTTAAATTTATAGTTTTTCTTTAAGTAAGTGAAGATAATTGTTATAGATATTAATGTTCCTATTATGGTAGCAATTGCAGTACCATAATATGGTGCAATTCCTATTTTATTTAATAATAATATCATTGGTATATCTAAAATAGCATTTATTGCTAAACCTATTAAAGTACTTATTATAACTGTTTTAAACTTTTTAAATCCTTGAAGTGTGGTATTTGAAATTGATAAA
>CAZKTT010000035.1:4150-6672 GCA_964555755.1 uncultured Mycoplasma sp. | reverse complement strand
TAAAATATTTGATATAATATAATTACCAAAGGTAAAGTTAAAACCGTACAAGTTAACGATAAGGGAACATAATTAATATCCGTGTGAATGCTTAAGTTATTTAAGAATCCTAAAGATATTATGTTGTTTACCACCTGTATATATCCAGGTTTCGTTAAATACCTTTGGTTTTTTTATTTACAATTTTTTTTATTTACCTTATAATATATATGGAGGAATGCGTATGAACAGGACTAAATCAAGAGAAATTATTGTTACAATTTTATATCAAAGCTACATATTTGAAAACAAAAGTGTTTCCTATGATATTTCTGATTTAATTAAAGAAAACTTAGATCAAGAAAACGAATATATTCAAAATGCTGTAATTTATATTAAAAACAATCAAAACTCTATCAATGATTTAGCCAACAAATATATGACTGATTGGAATATAGATAGACTTAGTAAGGTAGATAAAGCAATTATTTCACTTGCTATTTATGAACTTACTAATTCTGATACTCCAAACGTAGTAGCAATTAATGAAGCAATTGAGCTTTCTAAAAAATATAGTGATGAGAAAGTCACTAAACTAATAAATGGTGTATTAGATAAAATACTCCATAATGAGGCTAAAAATGAATGATAAGTATTTAACTGTGACTCAGATAAATCATTATATTAAATATAGATTTGATTCTGATGAGAATTTAAAAACTGTTTACTTAAAAGGAGAAATAAGTAACTTTAAAAATCATACATCGGGTCACTTTTATTTTACTTTAAAAGACGAAAACAGTCGTATTTTAGCAGTAATGTTCAGAAGCAAAGCAAAAGATGTAAACTTTATTCCTCAAGATGGATCCAATGTTTTAGTAATTGGACGTATAAGTCTATATGAAGCAAATGGAAATTATCAAATCTACGTAGATGAAATGATTGAAGATGGTGTTGGTAATTTATACTTAGAATTTGAAAAACTAAAGAAAAAATTAGGAGATTCAGGATATTTTGATGAATCATTAAAAAAACCAATTCCTAAATTTCCAAAAAGAATCGGAGTTATCACTGCTTCAACTGGAGCAGCAATTAGAGATATAATTACTACAATTGATAGAAGATATCGTTTAGTAGAAGTTATATTATTTCCTTGTTTAGTTCAAGGTGATGGAGCAAAAGAAGACATAGTAAAAAATATTTCATTAGCAGACAAAATGGATCTGGATACAATAATACTAGGCCGTGGAGGAGGCTCAATTGAAGATTTATGGGCTTTTAATGAAGAAATAGTAGCAGAAGCTATATATAAAGCTAAGACTCCAATTATTAGTGCAGTAGGGCATGAAATAGATTTCACGATAAGTGACTTTGTTTCCGATTTAAGGGCACCAACTCCCACAGCAGCAGCAGAACTTGCTGTGCCAAACACAATTGATTTAATTAATATAATTAAGCAAAATGAAGTGCTACTTACAAGAAGTATTAAGAAAAAACTAGATTTTTCAAAAACTAGATTAGATGCAGTATTAAATTCATATATAATGAAAAATCCTTCAAGTATGTATGAAGTAAAAATGCAAAAACTTGATACTTTAATTGATAAAATGATACTATGTATGTCAAGTAAGGTTGAAGGACAAAAATATAAATATACCAATCTTATAGATAAACTAAACACTAACATTAAGACAGTAATAGATGCTAAAGGATATGCTTTTACTTCACTAATTGATAAACTTGAAACACTTAGTCCGATTAAAACATTTAAAAGAGGATATTCTATTACTAAGAGTGATGATAAAATTATAGATAGTGTAAAAAGAATAAAAAAGGACATGATTCTTACTACATGTTTAGAAGATGGAAAAATTATTTCTAAAGTTATGGAGGTAGAAAATGGAAACTAAAAAAGAAAAGAATTTCGAAGAAAATTTAGAAGCACTAGAGGAAATAGTAAAAAAACTTGAAAATGGTGATATTCCTTTAGATGATGCAATTAATAAATTTAATGAAGGAATGGTTTTAGCAGGTAAATGTAACGAAATACTTGAAGAAGCTAACAAAATAGTAACAAAAGTAGTAGACAAAGATGGTTCTTTAAACGATATAGAAATAAAATAACAAAGGAGTAACTTGATATATGAAAAATATTTATAACAATTTTAAAAGAAAAGTTTTTAGTATCTTAGCAGCTAGAATGGTTTATAAGGGTTACATCGTAAGAGCAGCTAGACGTTGGAAAAGATCAACTATTTCTAACTTTTTTAAAGATTTTAAGACTAATCCTTTCTACAAGATAAGATCATATATGTTAGGATATATGCCATATCAAAGAAAAGTTTTTAAAATTAATGGTAAAAATAAGAAGAAATTCTTTTCTTATAAAAAATACTTATATTTAAATGGTATTAATGGAAAATATAGTAAATGGCTTTCTGACATAATCACTACTGATCAAATTCTTAAAGGGTATAGAGAATATATGCCTAAAATATATTACCATTTATATAAAGACAATAACATCATTTTATTAAAATTTT
>CAZKTT010000035.1:0-4140 GCA_964555755.1 uncultured Mycoplasma sp. | reverse complement strand
AATAATGAGAAACAAGGACTAGTTCGTTAAAAAGAAAAAGGTAAAGAAACAAAAGAGGGTATAATTGAATTAATCAAAGAATTAAAAACAGTAAGTTTGATTTCTTCCAATTATCATGTTAGATATAAAGTTAGTTATAAAGATAATTCATTTTATATTGAAGATGAAAAATATGATGAAAATGGTTTCTTAGATTTCATAAAAACTTCTTTAGGAGAAGTAAGAAGTTTAGTAATCAGAGAAGATGTTAAATTATTAAAGGACTTCACGATAGATAATTCTCCTGTTAGAATGTACTTAAAAGTTTACAACAAAAATGGTATTGATCCACAAATTGGAGAAGTTTATTGTACTGCAGGAGATAGTTATTTCATCGACAACGAATTTGGACTAGAAAAAGTTGATGACAACTACTTAGAAGATCTTTATAACTCAAATGAAGATGATGACGATTCAGAATTTAAAGATAATGCTATGGTTTACTATGATGAAGTGACCGGTGATTTTAAAAAATGCTTTTTGAAAAAAAATAATAAAGTCGCAGCTTTAAATAAAATGAAAAAGAATGCAAAGCTTAATGACATAGTAAAAAAATATTACCCTGATGTTGTTAAGGTAGTTTTGGATATGTTTAGTACTATTCCTCAAATAGAACTTGCTGGAGTAGAAATTGCTCTTACTGATGATGGAGTTAAAATACTTAATATATTTAACAATCCTTCTTACTGCTCTTATGTTTATTTTAATGAAGATTTTCATTCATTCTTAACTTATAAATATTCTGAAAAGAAAGAATTATATAAACCATTTACTTTTAAGTTTAAAATATTTAGAAAAAAGATTTATTTAAAAATATGTAGATTGTTTGCCAAAACATGTTATCCAAAAGGGTTAGTACCATACATAAGTTTTAGATGGCTTAGAGATATGAAAGATGATTTTATTCAAAACAGTAACATAAAGCTTTCAAAAAAACTATGGGCTTATAGACATGGATTTCTTTCATATAGATTAGCACAATATGGTATTACTAAGAAAAACTATAAGAATTTTATAAGTGATTTAGAGTATAAATGGCTTAGACATATTGATAATTATTATAAAATTTGGTTTGAAGATAAAGTTACTATAAAATATGTAGCTAGTAAATATAATGATTTCTTCCCTAAATATTATTATTTTATCAGTTTAAAACAAGGGGAGAACAAACTTATTCCAATGATGGATTGTCCAAAGGGATATGGAGATAGTTATGATGATATTTTCAAACTTGTAAAAAAGGAAAAAGATATTGCTTTAAAACGTGATAAAGGATCTCATGGTGAAGGTTTTTATAGATTATCTTACCGCAACAAAAAGCTATATTTAAATCTTGAAGAAACAACTGAACAAGAAGTAATAGATATTCTATCAGATAAACACAATGAGTATTTAGTAACCGAATATATAAAACAAAATGACGTATTAAATGAAATATATGATGGTTCAGTTAATACGATCAGAATTATCGTATACAAGAAAGATGGAAAGAATCCAACAATTGGAAACACATATATGAGATTTGGTTCTAAAAAGACTGGTACTGTAGATAATATTGGAGCAGGAGGTATCTTTGTAGAAGTAGATGAAAAAACTGGACATTTTCACGATGCTCTAATTATTACAGATGATCTTAAGATAGTACCTTGTCCTCATCATCCTGATACAAACAAACCTATTGATGGGTATATACCTAACTGGGATAAAATCATTAAAGACGTTTTAAAAATTGCAGCTTCATTAGAGCAAATTGAATATTTTGGATTTGATATAGCAGTTACAAAAGATGGTATGAAATTCCCAGAAATAAACAGATATCCTGATTATATGAAGATAGGTAAACTTAAACAAGAATCTATTGATTATTTATTATATAAACTTGAATGTAAAAAGAAAAGATTTGGCTATGACAAGAGGAATCCATTTAAATTATTCAGGTTTATTGATAGGAGAAAGGTGAATAAATGAAAGCTTTAAGACGAATCAATGATTGGGTAGGAAGAAAACTACGTTTAATTTTGATATGGATAGTTAGAATACTATTTGCTAAAAGCCACATGAAAGTACCATTTTATAAAAAAATATGGTATGCATTTGATGGAGGATATATTCCTGATCAAATAGCACTTTATAATATCAATAGAAAAACTAAAAAAGAGTACTTATCAGAATTTGATTGGTATAAATCTAGATATATAAATGGAAACTACAAATTTATTTTAAATAATAAAATAGTTAGCACTGAACTTTTAAAACAATATGTAAATGTACCAGAAATATATGCTTTAAAACAGAAAAAAGTAATTTTTGGTTTCAATAACAATGGTATTAATTCTTCTTCAAAATTAATTGACCTATTAAAGAAGCAAAATAAGCTGTTTTTAAAGCCGATCGATAGTGGTAAAGGTGTTGGAGTAATTTGCTTAAAATATGAGAAAAACAAGTATTTTATTGATGAAAAAGAGGTAACTCTTGATGAAATAAATAATACTTTTAATAAAACTGATAATTATTTTGTTTGTGAAAACATAGTTCAAAACAAATATTTAAGTAATTTATATGATAAAACTACAAATACACTTCGACTTGTAGTATTTAAAGATCCAAAGACAGGAAAATTTATTTTATATTTTGCTGTTCAAAGAATAGGAACATTAAAGACCATACCAGTAGACAATGGTAGTCAAGGTGGTTTAGTAGCCAAAGTTGATTTAGATACTGGCAAGTTAAGTGCTGCTAGATGTTTACACAATCTTGAAGAATATGAAATCCACCCTGACTCTAAGAAACCAATTAAAGATGTTGTTATTCCAGATTGGGACAAGATAAAAAAAGAAATAATTGAGTTATCAAATAACATGCCATATTTAAATTTTATTGCTTGGGATGTCTTACTTACTGAAAAAGGCATGTGTATAATTGAAGCAAATACATCATCTGGAGTTAACATTTTACAACTTTGGGGTGGACAAAGAAAAAAACCACTAGGAGATTTATATCGTTATTATAAAGTTATAAAATAGTCATATTTAGAAAGGATGAGTGATTATGGGAAGACTAAAAAAAATGAGAGCTATTAGAACTATTTCTAAAAGTGCAGGCTGGAGTAAACAAAAAACTAAAGAAGAGTTAGCAAAAGCAGAAAAAATAGGTATGCCTTATTATAGATACCTTAAAAATGAATGCTGGAATTTAACTGATGAAGAAATAAAAGAAGTTAATAAGCAAGTTGAAATGCGCTTAGCAAGAAATAGAGATATCAGAGAAATAATCAAATATACTGGATGGACAAAAAAAGAAGTAAAAGAAAAACTAGCTAAAGCTAAAGAATTTGGCATTAAAAGAAAAAGATACATAAAGTACCACATGTTTGATTTAACAGATAAAGAATTAAAAGAATTTGCAGATGTATTAGAAAAAAAGAAACAAATTGCAAAAGAAAACAAAGATTTTTATGTAAAAAACATCTGCAGAAAAACTGGTTGGAGCGAAGAAAAAGTTCTAAATAAATTAGAAGAACTAAAAAAGCAAGGTATTTCATATAAAAAATCAACCCAAAAAAGTGTTTATACGTATTCTGATAAGAGAGTAAAACAATTTGCAGAATATCTTGTAAAAGATAAACAAAGAATTGCGGATAACAAAGAAACATTTATAAATAGAATAATGGAAGCTACAAACTGGAGTAGGGGTAAAACAGAACTTGAAGTCAATAAAGCAAAAGTAAACTGTGGTTGTAGTTATGAAGACTATTGCACTTTTAAGATGTATGATTTAACTCCTGCTAAACAAAGACAATATGTTACTTTAGAATTGTTTGAAAAAATGAAAATAAAGTATAATGATTTTCACGCTGCTTCATCTTGCTTTGATAATAAAGCAAAATTTAATAGTATTTTCAAAGATCTAATAGAACGTAAATGGTTTATTAATAATCCTATGTCATACGAAAAATTCCTTAAAAAAATTGAAGGGTTAGATTGTATAATAGTAAAACCTTTAGCGTCTTTTCAAGGAATGGGAGTAAAAAAATATACATGTAATGAAAGTAACAAACAAAATAAAAAATTATATAACACTTTAATGAAAGAAGATAAAATT
>CAZKTT010000034.1:0-6762 GCA_964555755.1 uncultured Mycoplasma sp. | reverse complement strand
AAATATTATCATCGGCTACAAACACTTTAGAATGGATAAATCCCGGTGTATATTTATATATTTTCACTCCACCTTCAACTAGAACTTCAACATAACTTTCTGATAAGGAATACACCATTTTTTTATCTGGTATTCCTGGAATGATTATCCTAACGTCTACTCCTCTATTTGCAGCAAGTACTAAGGCATTTATCATATCTGTATCAACAATTAAATATGGAGTGCATATGTATATATAATCATTTGCTTGATTAATAATATTTAAATATATATCTTGACCAACTATATCATTATCTAAAGGAGTTTCTCCATATGCAGAAACATATCCTTTATGAGTTTTACTTTTGAAATTATATTTATATTTTTTAAAGTCTTCATCACTTTTTTCGAAAGCATTCCATATGGTAAGAAACATCACCGTATAATTCCATACGGCATCTCCAGATATTTTAATGCCATTATCTTTCCAATGACCATATTTTACTACTTCATTGATATATTCATCTGCTATGTTTATTCCACCAGAAAATGCTACTTTTCCATCAATTACTAATATTTTTCTGTGATCTCTATTATTCATAATAAATCCTGCTAAGGGACTTAATTTATTAAATGCAATACATTTTATTCCTTGTTTTCTTAATTCTTTTGGATAGTGACTGTTAAGGGTTGTTATACATCCTAAATCATCATACATGACCCTTATATCTACGCCTTCTTTTGCTTTTTCTTTTAATATTTCTAAGATAGAATTCCACATTTTACCACGTGCTACTATGAAATACTCAAAAAAGATGAATTTTTTTGCCTTTTTTAATTCCTTTTTCATTTCTTCAAAAGCTATTTCCCCTAAGGGGTAGTATTCTATATCGTTATTAGTAGATATTGGATATTTAGCAAAATCTGTTATATATCTAAGTCTACTATTATCTTTTATTTCTTCTCTAATTTTCTTATCTTGTTTTAAATACTTAGTTATGTTTTTTTCACTTTCAGTTATATTCTTTAGTACTTTACTTTTCTTAATGTTACGGCCTATTATTAAATACAAAAGTACTCCTGCTAGGGGAAGTAGTAGTATTATTAACATCCATGGTAGTGTGTACGAATAACTCTTACTTTTTTTGATTAACCATAGTACTACTATAAATCCTAATGCTTGATACAAAACGTTTAATGCTACAAATTTATCTCCAAGATATAAATAAGTAATTAGTAATAACAAAATTTGAAGAGATAATCCTATTGCAACAATAGTTCCTCTAATAATTGCATTAAACATAGTCTCACTCCTTTTTTTAATTATAGCATATTGCCTTAATAATGTATATTTTAGGGTTTTTAAAAGTATACTTTAAAAAATATACAACATAAAAAACGAGATAATTATATCTCGTTTATTCTTTTCATTTGTTTTCGTTTCATTCTTATAGTATAAATTAAAACGATAAATCCACTTATTAACAGAGGAGTGTAGAATGAGAATGTTCTAGTAAGAAGCATAGCTACATCAGAATACTTGCTAGCAAATATGATTGCAAATGTGCTATAGAACATACCTTCCGAAAGACCTGCCCCTCCTGGGATAGGTAACATTTCAACTGCCAATTGAACACTTACTTGTATCGCTAATAAATCAAAATAAGTATAACCACTAAGTCCTAATGCTTTGTAAACTACATATGCTATGGAAAACATTGATAATCTTTGTAAAAATGTAACAACGAATGTAGAAAAGATAACTCTTTTATTATTTTTAATAAACTGTAATTCATCATTATATCTAGCTATTATTTCATCAATATTTTTACTTTCTGTCTTCTTTCTTATTATCCTAAAGTGCTTCCCTAAAGAAAATATTTTTGTAAGTACTTTTTTTATTAATCTTTTATCTAAAAGAAAACTTAAGCATAATGTTACTATTACTAAATCAGTTAAAAATCCTAATCCGAAGAAGAATATATATACAAAATTGTTATCAAGAATATAACTGTTTTTAAATAGTAATACTGCGATTCCTAGAATTATTAATATAACTTTGAAATATATTGTATTTAAAATTAGAATAATGTAACTATTTCTAACAGGGATTTTATCTTTTGTCATATAGTATAATTGCACAGGTTGTCCTCCAGTTGATGATGGTGTAATACCACTAAAGTAGAATTCTACTAAAGAATAAAAAATTCCTTTTTTTAGAGGAATATTTTTTTTGAATGCTTTTAGCATAATCTTCATATATATTCCTTGTAATATGAAATAAATAAATATTATGGCTATCGCTATAAATATATAAAACAATTTTATTGTTTTTATACTTGATACTATTGCTGTTAAGGAATTTTTATCAAATATACTATAAAATGTTAAAGCTATTATTGTTATTAGCAATAACAACATAAGCGTATATTTTGCTGTATTTTTGATATCTATCACCACCTATAGGTCTATTTTTTCACCAAGTTTCACAATAGTTTCTATTCCTTTTCTACTATTTTCTATTATGGTTTTATTTATATTTAAATCTTTTTGGGTAAGCATAATAACTGTTGACCCACCAAACTCAAAATATCCTTTTTCTTCTCCCTTTTTAAACTTATTTGTGTTTTTATTACAAATTTTGCCTATTAATAATGCTCCAACTTCGATGTAGCAAACATCACCTAAATTTTTACATTTTAAAAATGTAATGTTTCTTTGATTTTCATGAAATACTTTATATTTTTTTTGTGCTATTGGTTGTACTACATGAAGAATTCCATCTATTTGTTTTTCTTTGATTATCTCTCCATCATCAGGAAAAACATAATGATGATAATCATCGACTGCTAATCTAAAAACTAAAGCATATTTATAATTAGATTTTTCTTGAATTAATTCTTCTACACTATAAACTGAATCTTTTATTTCTAAAGTCCCATTTTTTTCTATTTCATAAACACTTAGTTTAGAATCACATACTGCTACTAAACCTGTATTTATTTTTCTTTTATTTGGTTTAATTTCTCTAGTAAAGAAGTCATTAAAAGATTTATAATCTTTTTTTTCATATTCGTTCATATCTATATCATTCTTTTTTATGAATTTATTTATTTTATGTGTAGATAATGAACTATTCATATATTTTGCATATATATTAGCAATAGTTTTGGTTGATAATACTTTTAAAAGACATCTGCCTAAAAAAGTATTATACAAAAATCTTAATGATTTTAAATCTTTTTTTTCAAAATATGTATCAGTTTTTAAATCATAATACATTATTTAATCACCAATAGTAGTACTGATAGTATTACCGCTAGAACTGGTATTATTATGTATGCTATACCTTTAATTTTTGGAACTTTTATTTTAAATACAAATAGTATTGCAGTAATTAAAGTTACTACTATTAAAACAATTTGAAATACATTTGTAGGAATTTGACCATGTAATAATCCTACTAGAGGATATATTATTGCAGTTGAAGTCACTGGAAGTCCATTATAGAATTTCACAGGATTATCTAAGCTTGCATGTACATTAAAATAGCCTAATCTTGATATTCCGCATAGGATAAATATGCCATAAATTACAAGATCTACAATTGTATCCATACCTAGTGATAACATTATTACTACTGGTAAACATAAGAAATTAATTGTATCTGCTAGTGAGTCTATTTGGATACCAAATTCTTTTTCTTCTTTTGTTCTTTTGCACATCCTAGCTACTTTTCCATCAAACATATCACATATTCCTGCAAGTATTAAAAATACTAATGAATATCTTAAATAATTTATTTCTGCGAATGCTATTTTTGTGAACGAAAAATACATTGCTACTACGGCAAATATTATTCCTAAATATGTCAATAAAACTGACTTATTAATTTTTACTATAAACATAACTACTTCTCCTAACTATCTAATATTTTATTATTATAATAATCCGAATGTTGTTTCAACTCTGTTGAAAACTTTTCTATGCCATATTTCTCTGCTAGTGTTTTTTGATCTGAGAATAAATTTGTACCAAGACCTAATTTGTCTCTTTTTATATCGCCTCCTATAGCATATACTATTGTGGGATAATTATCAAGAGATGTTATAATTCTTTTTTTATTTTTTGCTATTTTAGTTCTTGGATTTATAAAGCAATTGTAGACATATCTCTTTTTTACTTTTTTGTCTTTCAATATACTTTTTTGCATTATTAGATGATCTCCTGAAATTACTATTGTAGTATTTTTATAATAATCTTTACTCTTGATCCATTCTACAAAATCATATATTAGTTTAGATTCTGTAGCAAAAGCATTTTCAGGTCTAGTATTATACTTTTTAACGGAGTAGTTTCCTACAAAACCATCAATAAAGTGTGTGTCTATTGTGATTAATTGAATATTGAATGGTTCATTTTTCTTAGCTAAGATATCTATTCTTTTTTTTGCTACTTCAAATAGATATTTATCATTAAATCCCCAATTACCAATATCATTTTTTGTCATGGCAAGATTATAATTCTTTAAGCTATTTTCATCTATTATTGAATAATTGCCATGGCTTGTAAAATACTCTTTTATACCTCCGAATGAAGCTCTAGCTCCTGAAATAACTTCATTATGATAACCATTATCTTTCAATAGATCTCCAAGAGCATATGTTTTATTCATGAAACCATTTGCATCATAGATATTGTTCTTTAAATTCGCTTTTAAGGGTAAGCCTGATAGATTTGAAACAACTGAAGCTGTAGTCCAGGATGAACCTTCAACCATATTGATTGTTTCTGTTTTATTATTGTTGTAGAATACAACAGAGTCTTCATCATTTAATAAATTATACATTTCAGGAATTAATTCATAATCCCAAGATCCGTTTTGATCCTTAGTAAACATAGTAGTTTCAAGTGATTCTACTAGTATAAATACTAAGTTTCTTTTTTCTTTAAAGTCTATGTTCTCTTTTTTAGGATCTACATAGTTCTTTTCTATTAAATTAGAATCTTTATTAGCATTATAAATATAATCAAATAATCCTATATCACTAGCAATTAATATAATAGGTACGATTAACAGAATACAAGTAAATAGCTTTGGATGTGAGGTTAATACTTTTATTGGATATACTTGTTTCTTCTTGATGATTAACTTTTTTTTATTAAATGTAATATCAAAAAATAATATGTACAAAATTATAAATATTAAAATTATTAGTGGTAAAAGATCTAATGTAATTGCTAAATATATGCTGTTGTCAGCATTTCCACTTCCATATTTTAAAGCATATATTATTTGATCAAAATTAGTTGTAAAATCATATTTAAAATATTTAGCAAGTGAAATTAAAATAGCAATTAAACATAAAAAAAATACATAAATTCGTTTAGACATCTTTTTTTTCATCATTACTCCTATATAATTATTTTATATTTTTAAAGAGAAAAAATCAATCATTTCTGATTGATTTTTTTATGTTAAATCTTTTTAGATTCGTTTACTCTTTGGTGGAGACGAGGAGAATTGAACTCCTGTCCAAAAGCAAATTAATTTAAACGTCTACAAGTTTAGTCAGTTATTGATTTCATTATTCATATAGTAACTGACTACCTAAATGAATAACTATCCTACTAGAATTCATTATTATACGCAGGAAATATAATAATATAGCTTACTAGGTATTACCCTTATATATCCCCGTAAGCAAAAGATATAAAAGAGCACGCTATCTAATCAGATTAAGCGTATTGTAATTGTCTGTTTCCAGTTATATTTAATTTTGCATTTAAAGATTGCCACCTACTTGCAATTTAAACCATTACACTCCTGTCGAACCCAAACGTCCCCATGTGCTACATTATACCACAATTATCTAGTTTTTTCAACACTAAATAGTTTTTGTATGTCTATTGAGGTTCCATATCCATTTTCTATTATTCCTATTATTGGTTTCATTTCTTCTGATGAAAATTCTGTTTCTAAGAGTTTTTTTATTTCTTTTACGCTTTTTTTACTCTTATCTTTGCATAGATCTACCAAATCTTTCATGACATCATCAAAACAACTTGCTATTTCTTCTCCTATACCAAGTATAGGTTGTTCATTTTTCATATTTTCATAATATTCTCTTGTTAATTCAATATATTCATCAAGATCTTCCATTAAGCATAAAATAGCACTTTCATCAAATTGATTGGCAAATTTTAAACCGGATCCTTCAAAGTAAGGATTAAAAACTTCTGTTCCATATGCTTTTTCTAATACTTCAGCACATATTCTTTCAAAATGATATCCCGTTGGAGCATTAGGATTTACCTTTTTGGTAAACATATCTGTTATTCCTTCATTTAATCCTTCACCTAATTTAGGTCCTTCTTTTGGTTTTAATACTATTCCTTTAGTAACTACATGAAATGCTTCGTGATATAAATCATCTTCGTCAGTATATACTATTTTATTATCTTTTTCATCATAATGAGCTCCTGTACCATATGTTTCTTTTGGAGTTTTAACTAGTTGCAGTTTTTTTAGTTTTTCTTCAAAGCGTGTAGTGTCAAGATTGTTTTCTTTTAAATAATTGTATATTTTTTGAAAATAGTCTTTTTCTTTTACTTCATAGCCTATTTTGCCATACATTCTTTTAGCTTTTTGTAGTTTTTCCATGAAATCATATTCTTCTGGATTCATATTATCCTCCTTAATAATTCTTTAAATCTTTTTCTAGTTTTCTTTTTATATCTCTTTCTTTAATAGTTTCTCTTTTATCATAGTTCTTTTTACCT
>CAZKTT010000033.1:0-6799 GCA_964555755.1 uncultured Mycoplasma sp. | reverse complement strand
CATCAATTGCTTTTTATCAAGAGTAAAATTCGCCTCTAAAATTTTCATATCAAGATTTAACTCAGATACAATAGCATTAGCATCTTCAAAAGCTTGTTTTGCTAATTCTTCATTTTCTTTATTCTTTTCATAATCACGCTTATTGGCAATTCTAATCACATTTTTTAAATCAGAATTTAATTTCTTTTCATCAACTTCAAAAACATCAGTAACAGCATTACAAAATTGTAAACCGCGTTCTGTCTCAACAATTAAATTATCATTCTTATTAGGTTCTAAGCCATTAATAGAAAAATAATATATCTTTTTAGAGTTATTAAAAGTTACCCCTATTACTTTTTTCATATACTAACCTCCCATTGAAATTATAAAATTATCCATAAATAAATTGTTATTAACATTATTTTCACATAAAAAACTAAATCTAGTTATAACTTCAATTTTTCTTATTATATCACTTATTTCGTTATTATTAGTAATAAAATCTTCACAATCTACAATTTTTTTCTTTCTTATATTAAGTTTATTATATAAAGAATCGACGTATAAATAAAAACCAAATCTTAACAATTCATTCATATGGTTACATAACATATATATATCCTTATCTCCTAAAACTTTTTCCTTACTTTTTTCATAACCAACATAAAAATTCAAATATTTATTATACTCTTCTGCTATAAAATCTTCCAAGGAAGAAGTTTTATTATAATACTTTTTAAATAAATCCCTATAATCAATGTCTTCATGATTAATTAGGTTTAAAACCTGGCATCTAGATCTTATTGTGCTTTTCACAGTATTAACATTATTCACTAAAAAGATAGCAATAACATCATCACTAGGATCTTCCAAAAATTTTAACAAACTATTAGCGGAAAAATCATTTAATAATGAAGCATCATAAATAATATAAACTTGCCTTTTATCATCCGTGGATTTACTAGAAAATCTTCTTTGTAATTCCAAGATGTCATCTTTTTTTATAATTTCCTCGCCATCAAATTCAATTAAACCGGGATAATTACCAAGATCGATTAAATTGCATATTTTCGCATCATAAACACCATTACAAATTAAAAATTTAGCTAAATCTCGAGCTAAGTTTTTAGCATAACTAATTCCACTAGTCTCAATCAAATATGCATGCGATAACTTATTTTCCGAAAAAGACCTAGTAATGTAATCATAAAAATTTTTCTGTAATTCCTTATATTTTGCTAACATAGACACCTCATTAAAAAATATAAATTATATAAAAAAGTAGCGTTAATAAACCATTTAATCCCAAACAACAAACAAACAAAACACTAAATAGAGAAATAGGAATATTTATATTAATACTCATAGCCATCAAATTAAAAATATAAATTACGAAAAATGATAACAAAAAAGATTTAAAAAAAGCAATACATTTTTTCAAACAATACACCTCAAAAAATAGTATGTGCTTTTTACTAATCTAAAACCTCTTTTCTGTTATTTAAAGCTGATTTCAAAGTCAATGAATCAATATATTCCATATCAGCTCCAACTGGAACACCATTCGCAATTTTACTGATTACTACATCATCGCCTTGTAATTTTCTTTTAACATATAAAATAGTAGTATCGGCCTCAACACAAGATCTAGTAACAAAAATAACTTCTTTAACTTTTTGCTTTTCAATCCTATCAAATAAAGATTTTAAATTAATATCATCTGGTCCAATATCATCAAATGGTGAAATAAAACCACCTAAAACATGATAAAGGCCATCAAAATTACCCATGTGTTCAAGCAAAAAAACATCCTTTGAGTTTTCCACAACAATTAAACTATCACTTTTTCGTGTTTTATCAGAACATATATAACATTTTTCCTCATCTGTAATAACATTACACACAGAGCATGGTTTAATTTTTTTTGAAACATCCTCCAAACTCTCACAAAACTCTTTATAATCATCTTCATCAAAATTATTTAATATAGAAAAAGCCATTCGTTCAGCGGATTTTTGACCAACACCAGGAAGTTTTTTAAAACTCTCTATTAATCTTTCTAAACTATTTGGAAACATTTCACATCAATCCTGACATCATACTTGAATATTTACCCATTTTTTCTTCTGTTGTCTTATCAACCTTTGTAAAAGCATCATTCAAAGCTAAAACAACCATATCACTTAACATAGAAACATCTTCAGCAATCAAGTCCTTTGCTTCATCAGAAATTAAAACTTCTACCACTTCTTTATTACCTCTCACTTTAACAGTAACTAAAGAACTTTTCCCTTCAAATATAGTATTTTCTAATTCATTTTTGATATTATTCATATCTTTTTGCATAGCTTGAGCTTGTTTCATTAAAGCTTGCATATTCATATTATCATTCTCCTTTCATTTTACTTCAACCACATCTTCCCCAAAAATATCCTTTGCCATAGAAACGTTTTTAGAATCATCTGCTTTAACATTTTTTATTATAACACTATTTTCAGCATCAACTTCAATATATTTATACTTTTTGCCAGATTTTATATCTTCTATATATTTATCTCGCAATTTCACCCATTTATCATCTAAAACAAAAGCAATATTATAAAACTTACCCATAACTAAATTAAATAACAATTCCATTTTAGGAAGACTAGCAACAGCATTATCAAGTATTGCTTCACTAGAAACAGAAATAATAACATCTTTTTTACCAACAACCTGAATAGAAGAATCTAAGAAATAGGAAACAACATTTGAAAACTCTCTATTATGAACATAATCATAAAAACCATTATACTTTTCAACAATTTCCTTTTTCAAACCTTTATCAGCAAGAGCAAAAGCATTATTAATAATTACACTAAAATCATAGGTTTCAGAATTTTTTTCGAATTTTTGTTCGCTATCATTTTCAAGTTCCTCTTCTGGCTTTTCCTCTGGCTTTTCCTCTGGCTTTTCTTCTATCTTTTCTTCAGTAACTTTCTCAACCTCTACAGCCTCAAATCCAGGGTCAAAATGATTTATTACCTTCAATAAAACAACCTCAAAAGCAAGTAATACATCTTGAGAATATCTAAACATACTATATGATTCATTAAATTCAGTCAAAATATATAAATACTTACTTTTTAATTCATTGTCCACCAAAGAAACAATAGAATTTTTTAAAAATTTCATCAATTGCTGAATTAACAATCGTAAATTTTTGCCATCTTTTTCCAGTTTTTCAATAAGATCAAACAACTTTTTAACATTTCCATCAATTATATAGCCAACAATACTATTAATTATCTCATCATCCACCAAACCCATAACATCATAAAAAAGATTAACATCAATAGTATCAGAACAGGAACATAACTTTTCAAGAACACCAATCGAATCTCTAAGACCTCCCTCAGAATAACTGGAAATTAACTTTAAAGTATCATCATCAATAGAAATCTTTTCTTTTTTACAAATTTTTTTTAAACAAGAAACTGTATCAGTCTCAGAAATTTTTTTAAATTCAAAACACTGACATCTAGAAACAATAGTCTCAGGAACCTTATATAACTCAGTAGTAGCAAGAATAAAAACAACATGTTCTGGGGGTTCTTCCAAAGTCTTTAGCAAAGCATTAAAAGCTTGTGGTGTAAGCATATGAACCTCATCAATAATATATACTTTATACTTAGAAACAACAGGCAACAAATTAACATTATCTCTAATAGTCCTAATCTCATCTATCCCATTATTTGAAGCTGCATCAATCTCAATAATATCAGGATTCGTTTTTTGATTAAAAAGAGTACAACTATCACAAGAATCACAAGCAACACCATTTTTTTGATCAACACAATTAATAGTCTTAGCAATTATCTTAGCCATACTAGTCTTACCAGTACCACGAGGCCCAGAAAACAAATAAGCATGTGAAAACTTATTAACAATAATTGACTTTTTTATAATATCAACAATATATTTTTGACCATAAACATCATCAAAAACATTAGGTCTATATTTTCTATATAAAGATAAATAATTCAAGGTAACACCCCCATAAAAAGCTATAAATATTATAACACAGATGGAGATATTAACAAAGAATAAATTGTTTTTTTATATGTTTCACGCGAAACATATAAAAATTCTCGTTTTCAACAAATATATACATAAAAAAAGCAACGTTTCACGTGAAACATTACTTTTTTCTCATATTCTCAAAAAAATTAGAAATTAACATTGAATACTGCTCAGAATCATTTAATTTAACCAAATTAATATCATAAATTTTTTTCAACAAATTATCAGCATAATTTGAATCTAATAAATAATAGACCTTAGATATACGAGATTCTGCAATAGCAGCAAGACACATATCACATGGACTCAAAGTAACATAAATAGAACAATCCTCCAGATGCCATGTATTTAATTTTTCACAAGCATCTTTAATAGCAAGGATTTCAGCATGATTTATAGATACATTAGTAGAATTTTTTGTATTATGCGCTTTAGAAATAATTTCATCGTTTTTAACAATTACTGCTCCAACAGGAACATTACCTTCGCTATATGCAGTTTTAGCCTCTAAAATAGCGGTTTTCATATATTTATTCATATTTCCTCCTACGTTTCACGTGAAACATGTCCCAAAATATATCAACGTTTCACGTGAAACATTGGAACAGATCACCATATATGTTTCACGTGAAACATATAAAACAAACAAAAATGTGCACACACATAGAGGATTTTAAGGCTGCTATCTTCCGATCCTGACCTGGTTCAACCATATGTGTTGCACAAACAAATAATATACTATTTTAATCAGCATGTCAACAACTTATGTTTCACGTGAAACATAGTTAAAACCTAAAAATTATTTCCCGGGAAATAATTTAATCAAAAATTGCAATGTTTCACGTGAAACATTGCTTAAAATCAATCTATCTCTTCAATTTCCTTTTCAGTCACAGTAACTGAAGTAACAACTTGATTATTCTTTAAATTCATCAATCTAACACCTTGTGTAGCACGCCTTAGAGTAGAAATATTATTAACATCTAAACGTATAATTGTTCCTTCATCAGTAGAAATAATAATATCCTCATCACCACTAACAGCTTTAAATGCAACAATTAAACCATTTTTATCTGTCATGTTTAGAGCTTTAACACCTTTTCCTCCTCTATGCGTTAATCTATATTCATCAACATTAGTCTTCTTTCCATAACCTTTTTCAGTTATCACAAGAATCAAATCAGAGTTATTAACAATTTCAGCTCCTACAACCTTTCCGTCTTTCATATCAATACCCTTAACACCAGAAGCTGTTCTACCCATAATTCTAACTTCATTCTCATTGAATCTTACCATTCTACCTATATTAGAAGCCATGATCACCTCATTAGTACCATCAGTCTTCTTAACACTAGTAAGTTCATCGTTTTCCTTAAGAGTAATCGCAATCTTTCCTGTTTTTCTTATGGAATCAAACTCTGAAATATTAGTACGTTTAACAAGTCCATTTCTTGTAAAGAACATCAAATACTTAAATTCATCATCATTTGCAACAGGAATAATAGTATTAATTGATTCATCTTTTTCTAAAGGTAAGATATTAACAATTGGTACACCCTTTGATTGTCTACTATATTCAGGAACCTCATACCCTTTAATTCTATACACTTTACCAAAATTACTAAAGAATAATAAATAGTTATGTGTATCACAATTAATTAACATTTCAACATAATCTTCATCATTAGTGGCCATACCCTTAATACCAACACCACCACGATTCTGTAATCTATAAGTATTAGCGACCAAACGTTTGATATATCCGTTCTTAGTCATTGATATCACAATGTTTTCGTTTGGAATCAAAGACTCATCATCAATATATTCGATAGCTGACATATCAATACTAGTACGTCTTTCATCACCATATTTATTCTTTATTTCAATAAGTTCATCTTTAATAATAGCTAAAACTCTTTCTTCAGAAGCAAGTATAGCTTTATATTCTGAAATTTTTTCTAATAATTCTGCCAATTCACTTTCCACTTTTTCACGTTCAAGACCAGTAAGTCTTCTAAGTTTCATTTCAAGAATTGCATTAGATTGAGCTTCAGATAAATTAAACCTATTCATTAAGCCTTCTCGTGCAATATCATCAGTTTTTGCAGCTCTAATAAGCTTAATAACCTCATCAATATTATCAAGAGCAATTTTTAATCCCTCTAAAATATGAACTCTTTTTTCTGCCTTATCCAAATCAAACTTAGTTCTTCTTATAATGATTTCCTTTTGATAATCAATATATTTAGAAATTATATCCTTTAATCCTAAACTCTTTGGAACTCCTTGATCTAGCATTAAAAAATTAATACCATAATTTGTTTGAAATTGTGTATGTTTATATAAATTATTAAGAATAACTTGAGGATTTGCATCTTTTTTAAGAGTAATAGTAATTTTAATACCATCTTTTAAATCTGTATGATAATCAGCAATACCCTCGATTGATTTGTTATGTACTAACTCTGCAACCTTATTCTTCAATTCTGAAGTATTAACACCATATGGCACCTCATCAATTATGATATAATTTTTACCATTTTTTTCCTCTATTACTGCCTTGCTTCGTATAGTTATGCTTCCCCTACCAGTCTCATATGCCTTACGAATACCACTATTACCAAGAATAATAGCACCAGTAGGAAAATCTGGCCCCTTAACATATTGCATCAATTCATCTAATTCTATATTAGGATTATCAATATAAGCAACACATCCATCGATAATTTCACTCAAATTATGAGGTGGAATATTA
>CAZKTT010000032.1:0-6964 GCA_964555755.1 uncultured Mycoplasma sp. | reverse complement strand
TATCTTTGCCAATTCTTGTGTCAGTATTATGAAATGATGGAAGGCAATGCATAAAAATTGCCTTTTCGTTTGCCATATTCATTACTTCATTTGTAACTCTATATGGTGTTAAAAGTTTTATTCTATCTTTCCACACTTTATCATCTTCTCCCATAGATACCCATACATCAGTATATATTACATGAGCATTAGTAGCTCCTTCTTTAACATCTTCCACTAAATTAATTGTTGAGCCTTCTTTTTCTGCAATTTCTTTTGCTTTAGTTATTAATTCTTCGTTTGGCCATAAACTTTTAGGAGCACAGCAAGTAAAATTAACTCCCATTTTTGCACTCATTATCATTAGAGAATTTCCCATATTATATCTTGCATCACCAAAGTATGTTAAATTTATTCCTTTGAATGTACCAAAGTTTTCATAAATTGTAAGAAAATCTGCTAGAACTTGTGTTGGATGAAATTCATTAGTTAGCCCATTCCAAACTGGTACGGATGAATATTCCGCTAGTTCTTCAACTATTTCTTGTCCAAATCCACGATATTCTATTCCATCATACATCTTAGATAGCACCCTAGCTGTATCTTTGATTGTTTCTTTTTTCCCTATTTGTGAACCAGTAGGTCCTAAGTAAGTTGATCCCATTCCTAGATCGTGTGCTGCAACTTCAAAAGCACATCTTGTTCTAGTTGAATCTTTTTCAAATATTAGAGCAATATTCTTTCCTTTTAAATACTCGTGCCTTTTTCCTTTTTTCTTCATTTGTTTAAAATTCATAGCTAGTTTTAATAAATATGTTAGTTCTTCTTTTGAAAAATCTAATATTTTTAAGAAATCTTTTCCTTTTAAATCCATATTAATCCTCCCTGATAAGTGGCATACTCATACAACGTGGGCCACCTCTTCCACGAGAAAGTTCTGCACTTCTCATTTCTAACACTTTTATACCATGACTTTTTAATACTTCATTGGTTACATTATTTCTTTCATATACTATAACTACTCCCGGTGCTATCGCTAAAGTATTTGAGCCATCATTCCATTGTTCTCTTTCTGCTGCGATTTTGTCACCACCTGCACATGGTATAAGAGTTATATCTTTACCTAAATATTCTTCTAATATTTTTTCTAAGGAACCACTTTTTACTTTTACATTTATTTCTTCTTCTTTTTCACCTTTTGTTATTTCATAAACTTTTAAAGTATTCATAATTCCTGGATGATATGTAAATTTATCTTCATCTATTTGAGTAAATACTGTATCTAAATGCATAAATGCACGACTCACAGGAATATCGAAAGCTAAAACTGTTTCAATTGTAGCTTCTTCATCAGCAAAAATATTCTTTGCTAAAGTTTCAATAGCATTTGGGGTAGTTCTTTGTGAGATACCTACTGCTAAAGTTTTTTCATTTAAATTAAGAATATCTCCACCTTCAATATTATACTCATAATAACGATCATAATACTTTTTAGTATCCTTATAATCAGGGTGATAACCAAAAATATATTCTGCATATATTGTTTCCCTACTTCTTGTTTCAGAGAACATTTTATGCAAAGTTATTCCATTACCTACGGAAGCAAAATTATCTCTAGTAAAATATAAGTTAGGCATTGGTGCTGTTAAAAATTGTGAATCAGGTTCAATCATATCTACTAAAGATTTACCCTTTTTAGCTTTTTCAGTTACTATATCTTTAAGACTAACTCCTTCCATTGTTTTTAAAACAAGTTGCCTGTTAGATTCAATTCCCATCAAATATTCATATACCAATCCACGATACTTTGGAGTTCTAACTCCAGCTTCATAGATAAATTGTTTAATAAATGATTCTTTTATATCTGGATTAACATACAATGTTTCAGTCATTAAATCTTCTAAGTATACAACTTCCACACCATTATCTTTTAAAATTCTTGCAAATTGATCATGTTCTTCTTGAGCTATTTCCAAGAATGGAATATCATCAAATAATAGGTCTTCTAAAGTGTCTGGTGTAAGGTTTAACAACTCATTGCCAGGTCTGTGTAATAAGACCTTTTTAAGTGGTTTTATTTCACTTTTTACATTGATCAAATACATCACTCCTATCCTAATTAGATTTTATCACAAATTGTTTTCTTTATCTATAGCATATTGTTACTTTTACGAAAAAAGAGGTCATATACCTCTTTTTCCAAGAATATTCGCGTTTAGGCTCCCCTCATATTCTAATTTAATTATATTCTTTACGTTTTTTATTGTAAATATTTTGTATATAATTTTACATTTCTTTTACATGTTTTTTGTAAAAAATAACCATCATGTGATGGTTACATTAAATACTTTTCTATAAAAGATATTTTTCTTAAATACTTTATAACGAAATAAGAAACAATAAATAATACTAATGATATTAGAGGGACACCTAACAAAGAATTTATACTTGATAGATTAATTAACTTGTTTGTTATATCTAAGAAAATACCATGGATTAAATATATTCCAAATGAACATGGTGCTAGTTTACTTATTATATTCTTTTTATCTATTTTACTATTATAATTTATTAATATTAATATGTATGCTGCGACTGAACTTAACATCATAAATATGTTTGAATAAGTTAAGAAAGATTTATTAGCAGATCCATTTATTGATGATAAAACAATACTGATAACTATTAAAGTTATATTAGTTAGTGCATAAATTAATATTAAAGGTCTATTATATTTTTTTAGATTCTCTTTCTTTTCTTTTTTGATTCTGTTATATAGAATACTTCCTATCATAAAATATCCTAGATAATACCCACCTGCGACAATTGGTAAAACATAATAATTAGTATGAGCCATATTCCCTATGTTGTTATATATACCACAGAATATAAACCATAGTAATATGAAATAGTTTTCTTCTTTTTTATCTAAATTCTTTGCTAATTTATTTATAAAAGGTAAAACAATATATAATGCAATTATGGCATATAGAAACCAAAGATGAGCTCGATCAGGAGTAAATAATAAATAGAAAATATTAGGCATAGGATCTTTTAAAAATAATACTTTCCATAGCAAATATATTAGTGTCCATGCTCCTAGAACTATTAGCATTCTTTTTATTCTTGCTTTGTATTTTTCCTTACTTTGATCTTTTCCTATCAATAATGCTCCACTTATCATAAAAAATATTGGAACAGATACCCTAGCTAAAATATTAAATACATCTGCAAACAAATAAGATGTGGAACTTATTGAGGTATAGTTTCTAAAATAACAGTTTGCAACATGAATAACTATAACTAAGAACATAGATATAACTCTTAAAAAATCTAACGTTTCATCTCTTTTACTCATACTATTCACCATAAAAATTATATCATAAAACTACAAAAAAAAGAAGAACTCTTTAAGGAGTTTCTTCTGTATTGTCTGTTATTGGTTCAGTAGGTGTTTCTGGTTCTGTAGGTGTTTCTGGTTCTGTAGGTGTTGTAGGCACTGTTGGTTCTGGTTCTGTTGTTTTTGCAGGTGTTGCTGATTTTGGTTTACTAGTAGTTTTTTTAGCAGTGCTAGTTTTAGTTTGTGTTTTCTTTGTTGTGGTTTTCTTTGTTGTAGAAGAATTGTTACTATAAGAAGGTGTGTATGAAACATTTGATTTAGTAACACTCTTTACGTCACTACTACTTGAAGCATATGTTGATTCAAGTAATTCACCTTTTTTTACCTTTTCAATTTGATCTTTTGCTGATTTTACTGATTCTTCATCTGGAACCATTACATATAGAAGTTGTCCAGGTAATGTATAAGTATAATTACTATCTCCTGTTCCTGTTAATGATTGAGAAGTAATGCTCCATTTAGCACTAGTTCTAAGTTGCATTTTAGCCAATTTAGTCATTGACTTAGTTGGCATGTTTGTAATCATACTATCTTTTAATGAATTAAGTAAAGCATTATATTTTATTATTATACTCGGACTTGTACATTTTCTAAAAATAGCATCAATCATTGCTTGTTGATTTTTTCCTCTTTGATTATCTCCATCTTGGAAAGAATGACGTTCTCTTACAAAAGCAAGTCCTTCTTTACCGTTTGAAATTTCATTATATCCTTTTTGGAAATTATATCCATTCCAGCTTTGGAAATCATATTCTGAATAAACCTCTACTCCTCCTAGGGCATCTATGATGTTACCTAAGCTACTAAAGTTTACTTTGAAATAATAGTTTATATCAATTCCTAATAAATCTTCTAAAGTTTCTACAGAGGTTTCTATACCATATGTACCAGCATGAGTAAGTTTATCTTTATATCCAGTAGTTTCATGTAATTGAACATAATAATCACGTGGTATATTAGTAATTAAAATTTGTTTAGTTTTAGGGTTAATAGTTAATATCATGTTTACATCACTTCTAGAAATATCTCTTACCTTACCGTATTCATCCATACCACTTATGTAAACATTAAATACTTCTTTTGTTACATTTACATCTTTTGATTCTATTTTAGCCCATACTTTAAATGTGTAAATTACTCTAGTATTAGTTTCAAAACCACTTAATGCATTAGTTTCAGCATTACTACTTCCTGCCCTATTAAGTATGTCATTATCACTTTTTTCTAATAATATTGCATCTTGTTCTCCTTGTAAAAGTGATTTACCAAGTGATTCTAAATTACCATATCCTTCATTTTCAGTTTTAACTTTAGTTGATAATTTAGTTTGAGCTTTATTTGAACTATCACTATTATCATTATAATATCCTAATTTTTTACCTTCGATATCTGTTATTTCTTGATAAGTACTATCATTTTTTACTAAAACGTTATAAGTGTAAAACTTATATCCTTTACTCATTTCATCAATAGTACCATATGTTTTATATAGAAAATAAGTTGCAGAAGAAAAAATTAATATTAATATTATTGCGATTACAGTAAATATTTTTTTAGGTTTTTTTTTGACTCCTTTTCTAAATAGGAAAAAGTTTACAATAAGATTTAATAATAATATTATTCCTCCAGCAATAGCTAATTCTTTTATTGCTAAAATATCTACAAAAAATACCATTCCTAACAGTGCTATTGAAGCAAGAATTAATAGTATTCCAATAAACTTATAAAACTTATTACCCTTCTTTTTTCTTTTATTCTTACTCATTTTTTCACCTCATTTATATTAAGTAAATTATACCATTTTTAATGGTTATAGTAAATTAAATTTAATACTTTATTCTTAATCTATATAACTTTAAATGTTTAATGTATGATTACATCATTATGTATCCAATTAAATATCCTAATAATGCTACTATGAAACCTACACCAATTAGTAGCATTATTTTTGTTTTTAAAGTTTGATCTTCTAATTTATCAAAAAAATCTTTCATAAGTTCCTCCTTATTTAATTCTTACTAACATCTATCCATTTTTTATAATTTGAAGCTTTTTCAAGCTCATTTATTGTTAACTTTACAGCACTATTTGAAGTGCCACAAGCTGGATACATTATTTTTAATTTTTTTAAAGAATTATCTAAATAAACATCAATGTTATCATTAATTCCAAATGGACATACTCCCCCAGCTGCATGTCCTATTAATTTTTCTACATCATCAAAAGGTATCATTTTAGCTTTTGTTTTAAATTCTTGTTTAAACTTGCTATTATCTATTTTTGAATCTCCAGAAATTACTATTAGAATTGGTTTATCATTTACAATAAAAGATAATGTTTTTGCTATTGCTTCTTCTTTGCAATTTATTGCTTCAGCTGCTTCTTTTACTGTAGCAGAAGAAACATCAAATTCCATTATTTTGTCTTCTAAATCATATTTCTTAAGATGAAGTTTAGCTCTAGTTAATGACATAATACCTCCTTAATAAAAAAACAAAAATAATTGTTTTTTTTATAAAACTAACTATTTTAGTGGCGTCCCCGAAAGGAATCGAACCTTCGACCTATTGCTTAGGAGGCAATTGCTCTATCCTACTGAGCTA
Organism: uncultured Mycoplasma sp.; assembly: GCA_964555755.1. Taxonomy (GTDB): domain Bacteria; phylum Bacillota_I; class Bacilli_A; order RF39; family UBA660; genus UMGS1449. The sequence continues at coordinate 982 of CAZKTT010000032.1, read as the reverse complement.
CGGGGACATATTTAATATATAATATTTATTAATACTATAATTAAAAATGATACAGCTGTTTTAAAATATGCATAATCAAGGGATACTCTTTCTTTTATAGATACATAATCATCAATTGCATTGACAATTACACTTTCTTTGTATTTTGGTAATTTTTTTCCTATTGGGTACATATGTGATTCAATTATATTTATTTCCTTATCTGTTAAATCAGTAATTTTTAATGAGTTTTCTACAGCTTTCTTAGGATGATTTAGCATTTGATCTTTTTTATTAAAAAATTCATCATCAAAGAAAAAATCATGTAATAAAGCAGCTTTTGTAGCACTCTTATAATCAAGATTGAATTTCTTACATACTTTATAGGTTTTTTTAGATACACAGATACTATGATCTAATCTATTACTATTAATATGATGGACTTCATATTTTAATTTTTTGAATTCATTATTTTCAAATATTTTATTTGTAATATCCAAATATTCACTATCAAACATTTTCTCACCACAAGAAAAATTATAGCAAAAATAACAAAAAAAGTAAACCGTTTGGAGGTTTACTTTACATTTAAAAGTTCTTGTGCATAAATGTTGGAATTTCTATTTCTTGTGGTTCAAATTCAACATCAGAGTCTTCTGTATCATCGTCATCATCCACATAAGATTCTTTGCTTTCAATTTGATTTAGCTGATTGTATAATGGTTTTTTATTTTTCTTGTCAAATCCAGTAGCAATTACTGTTACTATTACTTCATCTGTTAAGTTTTCATTAATAACAGAACCAAATATAGTGTTGATGTCTGTGTTAGCTGCTGCTCTAACAACTTCAGCAGCTTGTTCAGCTTCGAATAAGGTAAGATTTGCTCCACCAGTAATGTTGATAATAGCATCTGTAGCTCCATGGATTGAGGTTTCAAGAAGTGGTGATGAAACAGCTTGTTTAGCCGCTTCGATTGCTCTATCTTCTCCCATACCAATACCA
>CAZKTT010000031.1:0-6975 GCA_964555755.1 uncultured Mycoplasma sp. | reverse complement strand
TTTTATTTCATTCTTAGAACAATCCTTCATCAAATAATTTCTTTAAAATCCACCATTCTGTTTCAATATAGTCATTATCATAAGTAATATAAGGATTATCTAAATCTATTAATTGGCCCATTTTTACTGTTAAATCAGCAAAAGCTTTTTCGTTTTTCCATACATTTTCACGGCACTTTTTATTGAATTTTTCAATACCATATTTTTCAATATCAGCCTTGTTATTAAATCCAAGTTCTCGTTCAACAGCAAGTTCAACAGGAAGCCCATGAGTATCCCAACCTACTTTTCTAATTACTTTATAACCTTGCATAGCTTTATATTTGCACATTGAATCTTTTATAAATTTAGCTACCATATGATGAAGTCCTGGAAAGCCATTCGCAGTCGCAGGTCCATCATAAAATACAAAGTATTTATCTCTAGAATCAATACTTTGTTGTAAAATATCTTCTTTCTTCCAAAATTCTGAATACTTAGTTTCAATATCCAACGGATTACCAGTTTGTAATTTTTTAAACATATTTGCCTCCTAAAATATAAAAAAGATGATACCTAAAGGACGAGATCACCCGTGGTACCACCTTAATTTGTTCTTATTTGCTATAACGCGCATACCGTCTTTACTTTTTATAAAAAACATCAGAAGTGATCTAAAATATACTAGATTGTTAGCTTTCACCATCTCTAACTCGCTTTAAAACATCATATATTTCCGTCTTCGTCATTTGTTTCCAAATATATTAACACATTTAATTTTATTTTTCAAGCTACAAAATTTCGATATCATCAAGTAATTCTAATTGTTCTTCTATTACTCTAGTAGCTCTTCTTTTATAATCATTTACTATTTTAATTAAATATTTTCTTTCTTCTTCAATTCTCTTTGTTTCTAAAAGAGCATCATTTATTAAAGTACTGGCATTGTTTTTAGCTTGAGCTATTATCAAATCAGCTTGTTCCCTTGCGCTATTTTTTATCTCCTCAACATTCTTTTCGATTTGATTATTCAAATAGCCATATAAACCATCATGTTTTTTTAATCTAGCATTTTCTTGTCTTAAGCTATCAATTTCTTCTTGTTGCTTCCTTATTGTAATAATATTTTCTTCTGTTTTTTTTATGACATAATCAACGAATTGATTAACATCATCTTTTCGATAGCCATCCTGTTCAAGCTTAAAATTATTCACAGTACCACCTTCTTAAAAATTACCAATCAAATTGTGAATCATCTGTTTTTTCTTTTTTAGCAGTTTTATCTGCATCAGAGATTTTTCCTTCAACATTTACTGTACTAGGTGTACATAAGAATATACTATGTCCTAGTTTTTGAAGTTCTCCTTCAATAGCATAAACTGCTCCACTTAAAAAGTCAACAATTCTTTTTGCAACTTCAGGTGTAACTCTTTTTAAATTAACTACAACAGTATCACCTTTCTTTAAGTAATCTGCAATAGTTTGTGCTTCAGAAAAAGCACGTGGTTCAAGAAGAATCATTTTGTTTCCTGAATGTTTAGATTGTTTTACTGAAGTATTAGTTGGTACATTCTTCACATTAGGATCATCTCCAATAAAAGTTTTAATTTTATCTGATAAAGCCATATATATTCCTCCTTATTTTTCTTTTACACTTTTAAGACTGAAATGATCAATATTATTAATTTCAGACTCTTTAACAAGAGCAATAGCCTTAAAATTATATTTCTTATCTTTTTTCATTTCTTTAATTCCTGCGACTGCCTTTCCTAATCTTTTGCCACTTGAATCATATAGATTAAAAGTAATAACAGAAAAGTCTTTATCCTTTGCAGTAGAAATCTTCCCATTTATATAAAATGCCTTTTCTCCACCTGGATAACCTTCGACAGCAACCGTAGAATCATATTTTTCAATGCCTGAAGTATAATTCTCATAAATAGTATAATCATCATATGTCAGTTTATCGCTTCTGCCACTAGGACCAATAAAAACAAAAATAACACCGACTATTATCATGAATATAGCAATTATAAAAATTAACAACTTTTTACTAGCCATTCCCTTTATCATAATATCACCTATCTTTTTTTTGCATAAGAAAAAAGTATGATACTCTACATATAATATTATCATACTTTTATAATCACTTCAACAAAATATTTTACTTTTGTGTAAACATTTAACTATCATTTCTGAATGGATATTTCTTTTTTTCTTCCATCATATATTCAGTAACATTAGTTTCGATTTCATCAAGACTCCTTTTGCTTAAATTACTTACATAAACAAGTTCCTTAATCGTATCAATTTTTACTTTTCCCCAAATAAGACCAGCATACACTGTTAAGTCATTAAACATATCTGGAGTAATAGAATATAGAAAGTATCCAAAAAACAATCTATCTGTTGCAATCAATAAACGTTTATTAGTGATTGCAAATACAGAAGTAGAAATAATATCATAAAACGCATTATTTCTTTGACCAACAAAAACATATTGAACTTCTTCATCAGAGTTTAAATGCTCTTCAACTCTCTTACAATGACTTCTTAATCTCCAAGCAATTGTACCTGGAAATCGTCTTTTAAATTTCAAGGCCTCTTGATAAACTACTCCCATTATATCACCTTATTATTCATTAAAAATTTCTTAACTTCTACTTTATGTACGACATCAACAATTCCGTTAACATCAACATAACCATTAAGTTGTTCTACTAAAACTCCATCATTATAAATAAATGATGTAGGAGTTCCCCACTCTTCAGTACTTAAATATCTTTCAGTACCTACTAATCTATTAAATCCATCTTGATCTAAAGTATCAGTATCAATATAATAAATGTTAAGTTTATACTCCTTATGGAATTCAGCTATAGCTTCCTTAAATTGTTGACAGTATCCACAAGTTTCACGACCTATAAACATAAAGTGAACACCTTTAGAATCTTTTAATTTAATATATTCATCAATGTCAACAGTTTTTAGTGAACCACTTTTATCACCTTTAGCTAGTTTAAAGTTACCTAATGTAGTACTATCAATAAGTTCATTATCCTTCCAAACTTCTAAACTTTCTGCTTTAACTGCACTTTTTTCATCATTACTTAAAGATGAATAATCTAAATAGTAAGTGTCATAACCATGTCTAATTTCTTGTTTCTTTAATATATCAATAACTGATCCATCATTACCGATATATACTACTGCTTTAGAAGAATCTAAATTCTTATATTCAGCATAATTTATATCTTTAAATGATGATCCGCCAGTAACTACTAAAGCCAAAACAAACACTATGATTACTGCCACGACTACTGCGACAATTTTTAAACTTTTCATACAATAACCTCCCTAAAAATTTCTAAATATATTCTACCACATTTTAGCTAAACAAGTAAAGAGTTTGACAAATTTTATTTTATCGGTTAATATCATTCATTGGGGAGTTGATTTTATGCCTTATCCATGGGAATGCATAGATTGCAAATGCTTAGATTTAGGGGATAAAAAATGGGGAGAATACTATTGTTTAAAAAAACGTTACTACGTTAAACCTAATAGTCCTAGTTGTGATAAATTAGAAAAAAAAGATACGAGTTCTACTTGTTATCTAACAACCATAGCATGTAACATACTGGGTTATGAAGATGATGCTTATCCTTTAAATGCATTGAGAAGCTTTAGAGATAATTATATGAAAAATAATGAAGAATATACTACATTGTTGGAAGATTATAACACTATTGCTCCAATGATATGCGATAAAATAGAAGATGATGAGAATAATACTGAAGTAGCAAGATCAATGATGAGTAATTATATTGTTCCAGCAGTTATATTTATCGATGAAAAAAGATATGATACTGCAATTGATTTATATGAATGTATGACATTAGATTTAATGGATTATTATAATATAGATAGAAAACCTTTAAAAGGAAATTATAGAGTAAGAAAAATAGAACGTTAATTAACGTTCTTTTATTATGTCCAAAATCTCATAAAATTCTTTTGGTGGATCAGTTTTAAAATTTATTTCTTTCTTTGTAATAGGATGAACAAATTCTATACTTTCAGAGTGAAGCATTTGTCCAAAACTATTAATTATTTTTCTTTTACCATATACCGGATCATTAACAATAGGATGTCCAATATAATCCATATGAACTCTTATTTGATGTGTTCTTCCTGTATCGAGCGTCACATTTAAAAGAGTGGCATCTTTATATCTTTCTATAACTTTGAAATGAGTAACAGATTCTTTACCATTTATATCAGTAACAGTATACTTTTGTCTATTATTAAAATCTCTTCCTATTGGAGCATCAATTGTACCTTTGTCATGTTTTAAAACGCCCCAAACTAATGCCAAGTATCTTCTTTTTACTTCTTTGTTCTTTATCATTTCTGCTAATTTATCATGAGTTGTATCGTCCTTTGCTACAACCATAAGTCCACTAGTATCTTTATCCAAACGATGTACTAATCCTGGCCTTATAGTTTTGTTTTTGGAAATATCATTAAAATGATAAATTAATCCATTAACTAAAGTGTGTTTATAATTACCTGCTGCAGGATGAACTACTAAACCACTTTGTTTATTTATTACTGCTAAATATTCATCTTCATAAACAATATCTAAAGGAATATTCTCAGGTTCAACGTCCAAAGGAATAGGTTCTATTTCCTCATAATAAATAACATCATTTTCTTTAACTTTATAACTAGGTGTTACTTCTTTTCCATTAACTAAAACTTTACCATCTTTTATAAGTTTAGTTATTTTACTTCTAGAATATTCAGTAACATTAGATAAATATGAATCAATTCTAATATCATTTTCTACTACTTTTATTTCCATCTTTACTACTCCTTATACTATTTATTATTATAAAAGCTACTCCTAAAACTATAAAAGTATCTGCTAAATTAAATACTGGAAAATAATAACTACCGAATTTAAAAGATATAAAATCTACTACTTTTCCATAAACAATTCTATCTATTAAATTACCTAGTACTCCTCCGATTAGCATACTAATTCCTATTAATTCGAGTTTAGTATCTACTTTATTGATAAATTCTTTAAAAATATATATTAAGACAACAATTGCAATTAATATAAATATAGCAGTAGCACCAGAAAAAATAGAAAAAGCTGCCCCAGTATTAGTTACTTTCTTAATATATAGGAAATTATTTATTACAGTTTGATGAACATCTGATTTTATAATTAACAATTTAGAAATTAAATCTAATACAAAAAAAATAAAACTAAATACATAAATTTTCTTTTTCATGTATATCACCATAAACATTATAAAATAAAATTATAAAAAAGTAAAAGAACAAAACTACATTAGTCTTGTTCTAAGTCTTGTTAGTATTTTTTGTTCACATCTAGATATTTTAACTTGATTAATACCAAGTTGCTTTGATAATTCACTTTGACTTAGACCTTCATGATATCTTTTATAGATAAGGTTTTTGTCAAAACTATCTAATTTTTCCAACTCAGTTTTTAAATCTAACAATTCTTCTTTATAGCTTTTTTCTTCATATCCATATTTATTATAGATATCTTCATTATCACCTTCTTTATCTAAACTAACTAACAATTGATTAGCCATTTGTGCTTCCTCTATTTTATTTTCATCTACTTCCAAAAACAATGATAAGTCATAATTACTCGGGACATGCCCTGTTTTTTGAATTAGATAATCTCTTGCTTTTTCGATTGAACTATTTAATTTAACAAGTTCCTTACTAACTTTTAGTAAGTTAGATTCTTTTATATATTTCATCACCTCTCCTTTTATATAGAAATAAGCAAAAGATGAAAATTTAGTATTTTTACCTTCGTTATAATGAGAAGCAGCATTTATTAAACCAATCATTGCTACTTGATATAAGTCTTCTCTATCAAAATAATTTATATATTTATTTATAATTGAATAAACTAATGATTCACTTTTTTCAATTAAATTAACTTTATCAGTCATAGTTTTACAATATCATAAGCCTTTATCTCATCATTTATTTGATATAAATTATCCATAATATTAATATTGTAATCCAATAGTTTATCAATTCCACATAGAATAAATTTTCCTTTATTTTCTTTAATTTTTTTATAAATTATTTTAATAACATCTAAACCATACTTATCTACATAATCCAAATTAGTAAGATTAAAAAGAACATATTTAACACCATTATCTTTTACTACCTCAAATACATCATTATGTAATATATAAGATGTATCACCATTCAATACCCCTTTTAGTCTTACTATTAAAAGTCCTTGATTAAAACTCATATCAATATTTAACATATTCCCTCCTTATGATGTGTTTAAACTATATCAAACATTTAAATATAAATATGTCAGTTTTTAGTAGCATAATAAAAAACCTACATATATATAATTACAATTTAATTTATATATACCTAGGTTTTTTTTATTTATTTAACTCATAAAGAATTATACTTGTAGCAACTGCTACATTTAAACTTTCAACATTATTAGTTTTAACATGAACATAATTATTAACTTTTTTCTTTACTCGATCACTTATTCCATTACCTTCATTCCCCATAATAATACCAAAACTATCTTTATTTATTTCTGTTATTTCCATCCCGTTAGATACATCTGTACCATATATAGGAATATTTAAATTATCAATAATATTTAATGACTTTTCTAAATCTGAAACCACTACATTTAATCTAAATATGGCTCCCTCACTAGCTCTAATTACTTTGTCATTATATATGTCACAAGAATCATTAGAAACAACAAGTGTATCAATATTAAATGCTAAAGAACTTCTCATTATTGTACCTAAATTACCAGGATCACTTATATTATCTAGTATCAAATATTTCTTACCAGAATACTGACTATTATTTTTTTTCTTACAAATCCCTAAGCATTTAGAAGTATTGATGTTCTTTATTTTATTCATAACGTTTTCTGTTAAAAAA
>CAZKTT010000030.1:0-7043 GCA_964555755.1 uncultured Mycoplasma sp. | reverse complement strand
TCAGGTACTGTTGATATGTTAAAGGGTACAGAAAATGCTCCAGAAGGTGAACATTGCTGGCTTGAAAGTAAGGATAAAATTATTGATACAAGTTTACTTCTTATTATAGATAAATCTTTAAAAGATGAGCTGGGTTATCACGAGGAATATAGAATAACTAGTTCTATGTTAAAAAAAGATGAAATGTATCAAATGCGAAAAGAAATGGTAAATATTAATAAAAAGAATAGATAATAAATGCTATTTTTTTTATTTAATGATATAATGTATTAGAGGTGTTAATATGAAACGAATACTTACTGGACTTCAACCAACTGGAGGTATTACTTTAGGTAATTATATAGGTTCAATTAAACAAATGGTGAAGTATCAAGAAGAATATGAAAGTTATATTTTTGTAGCAGATCTTCATTCTATTACAATAAGTCAAGATCCAAAAGAATTGAAAAATAATATTAAAAGTTTAGTGGCTATTTATTTAGCTTGTGGTATAAAACCAGAAAAGAATACAATTTTTATTCAATCTGATAATAATTGGCATAATAATATAGCATGGCTTTTAGAATGTAATACTTATTTCGGAGAACTTTCTAGGATGACTCAATTCAAAGATAAAAGTAAGAAAAATGTTAATTTTTCAGCAGGATTGTTTACTTATCCAGTTTTAATGGCTGCGGATATATTAGCGTATGATGCTGATATTGTTCCAGTAGGCGTTGATCAAAAGCAACACGTAGAAATAACTAGAGATATAGCATTAAGATTTAATAAAAAATATGGTGAAACATTTAAAATACCTGAACCTCTTATTAGTGATAGTGGCACAAAGATTATGGATTTAGTTAATCCAGAAATAAAAATGAGCAAATCTAATGAAAATCAAAAAGGAGTAATTAGATTATTAGATGACCCTGAAACAATTAGAAAGAAAATAATGAGTGCTACTACTGATAGTGGTTGTGAAGTTAAATTTGATCCTATTAATAAACCAGGCGTTTCTAATTTAATGAATATTTATGTATCATTAACAAATAAAACACTTGATGAAGTAGAGAAAGAGTTCTCTAATTCTAATTATGGTGAATTTAAAAAAGCAGTAGCGGATGTTGTAGTGGAAGAGCTTGTTAAAATTCAAAATAAATATAATGAAATAATAAATAGTGATTCTTTGGATAAAACATTAGAGGATGGAGCATCAAAAACAAAAGAAATAGCTATGAAACGATATGAAGAAATGAGAGAAAGAATGGGGCTTGGAAGATGAGTTTTGACGATGTAGTTTTAAATCGAAGAAGTATTCGAAAGTATTTAGATAAAGATGTTTCTATGTCTGACGTTGAGAAAATTATAAAAACTGGAATACTTGCACCTTCTGCTCATAATAGGCAACCATGGAAAGTAAAAGTAGTAGTTTCAGAAGAAAAAACCAAGATATATGAAGCTCTTCTTGCTAAAAAAGATGAAGATAGCTCTGTAGCTAATACAGCAGGAATTATAAATGAAGTTCCTTGTCTTTTAGTGGTATTCTATGATGGTAATGAAAATAGAGATCATGATATGTTATCACTTGGGGCTTTTATAGAAAATATGCATTTAAAGGCTACTGAACTTGGTTTAGGTTCTTTATGGATTGCTAATACTGATCGTATAAAAAAAGAGATTAGTGAGATTACGGATGTTGGTTTAGAATGTATTTCTTGTTTAGCAATAGGTTATAAAGACCAAGAACCTAGTTTAAGACCTAGAAAAAATTTAGAAGAAATTATTATTAAATAATTTCTTTTTTTTGCATAAAATATTCTAGGTGATTGTGTGGAATATAAAATTGTTATAGATCCAGGCCATGGTGGTACTGATTCTGGTAATGTAGGTAACGGTTTAGTTGAAAAAGATTATGCTCTTTTAATTTCTAACTATATGAAAGAAAGATTTGATGCTTTAGGTATTCCTAATGCTATTACTAGGAATACTGATCGAACTGTTTCAGATTCAGAAAGAATTAATATTATAAAATCTGCTTTTGGTAGTAATAATGATGTTATAGTAATATCGAATCATTTAAGCAATAATGCTGCTTCTGGTGGTGAAATAGTTTATGCACTTAGAAATACTGATAATTTGGCATCGAAATTAGCAAATAGGATAGAGGCTTCAGGTGGAGTTATAAATAAATACTATCAGCTTAGGGATCCCAATAATACCCCAAAGGATTATTATCCTATAATTCGTGATACCGGAAATAATCAAACCGTTATGATATTTTATGGTTCAGTTGGTAATAGTACTGATGCTAATAAAATAAAAAATAATTATTTGGCGTATGCTGAAGCTGTAGTAAAAGCAGTAGCGGATTATATAGGTGCTAAGTATATACCAGTTGGAGATAATAATTATGTTGTTAAAAAAGGAGATACTTTGTATAAAATAGCAAATAGCTATGGAATAAGTGTTGATGCTTTGAAAAAGGCAAATAATTTAACAAGTAATTTATTAAATATAGGACAAGTATTAACTATACCTGGAGGTTCTAAAAAAACTTATGTTGTTAAGAAAGGTGATACCTTGTACAAAATAGCAAATAGCTATGGAGTAAGTGTAGAAGATTTGAAAAAGGCGAATAATTTAACAAGTAATTTATTAAATATAGGACAAATATTAACTATACCTGGTGATTCTAAAAAAACTTATGTAGTTAAAAAAGGGGATACTTTGTATAAAATAGCTAATAGTTATGGAGTAAGTGTAAATGCTTTAAAAAAGGCAAATAATTTAACAAGTAATTTATTAAGCATAGGACAAGTATTAACTATACCTGCTTAAATTATTGAGTTAGAATACTAAGTGTTATTCTGGTTATAATATAAATAGCAAAAAAAAATTAATATTTTTTAGCACTCTCTATTGACAAGTGCTAAAAATAGTGGTATAACATAATTGTAAGGAGGAATGAAAAATGAATTTAATACCTAGAAATTTCTTTTTAGATGATTTCTTTGATGATTTTGGAAAGGTTAGTAGAGTTAATGATATGAAATGTGATATCTATGAAGAAGGCAATAACTATGTTGTAGAGATGGATGTTCCAGGATACGCTAAAGATGAAATAGATATCAATGTTGAAAAAGGTTATTTGACTATAAGTGCTGAACATAGTGATGAAAGAAACGAAGAAGACAAGAATTATATTAGAAAAGAAAGAGTTTATGGATCTACAAAAAGACAATTTTATGTTTGTGATGTAGATGAAGATTCTATCAAAGCTAATTTCAGTGATGGTGTATTAAAAGTAATCGTTCCTAAAAAAGAAGAAATCTCAAGTAAGAAAAAAATTGAAATTGAATAAAAAAAGCGTCACGATAGTGACGTTTTTTAAATAAATATTTTTAAAAAATTTGCTATGAATGAACAAATTATTATACCTGTAATTAAAGGAATTATGATCGATAAAATTGTCCATTTAATACTTCCTGTTTCTTTTTTTATGGTAAGTAATGTAGTTCCACAAGGGAAGTGACATATAGTAAATAATAAAAACGCAATGGCAGTTATGCTAGTCCAGTTATTTGATATAAGCAAATTTTTTAAAGTATAGAGTTCATTATAATCTACTAAGGTGTTTCCACCTGTATAAATCATTAACATAATAGGAATGACAATTTCGTTCGCTGGCATTCCTAAAATAAATGCTAAAAGTATTGTTCCATCAAGTCCTATTAGTTTGGCAAAAGGATTTATTACATTTGTTATATATTCTATTATTGATAAATTATTAATATAAATATTTGAAAGAATCCAAATTATTATTCCAGCAGGAATTGTTATAACAATAGCTCTTCCTAAAACAAAAATAGTTCTATCTAAAATTGATCTTGTTATTGTACTTAGTATTTTTGGTTTTCTATATGGTGGCAATTCTAAAGTAAATGAAGATGGTTTTCCTTTTAAGATAGTTGCTGAAAGAATTTTTGATACTAATAGAGTTATAAATATAGAGAATATTATACAGATAAGTAATAATAACGCGGATATACTTGAATAATAAAACTTATTACTTACTCCTGATACTAAAAATATAGAAATGATAGCAATCAAAGAGGGAAATCTACCGTTGCATGGTGAAAATGAGTTGGTTAATATAGCAATTAGTTTTTCTTTTGGAGATTCAATTATTCTACAACCTATTACTCCACAGGCATTGCAACCATATCCCATGCACATAGTTAGAGACTGTTTCCCATGAGCACCACACTTTTTGAATATTTTATCGGTATTAAAAGCTATTCTTGGAAGATATCCTAGATCTTCAAGCAAAGTAAATAAAGGAAAAAATATTGCCATTGGTGGTAACATTACTGCTATTACCCATGCTACTATTTTATAAATACCATTTAAGAAAAAATCTGTTATTATCGGATCTATTTTTAAATTATTGAATAAAATAAATAATTTATCATAAATAGAAAATAGTATTTTATTTAAAATCTCAGAAGGGTAATTAGCGCCGATTATAGTTATCCATAGAATTATACCCAGCGTTAATAACATAATTGGGATTCCATATTTTTTAGAAGTTAATATTTTATCTACTTTGATAGTTCTCTGATTATAGTTTTCATTTTTTAAAGTTATACATTTTTTATATATTTTATGAGCTTCTACATCATAATTAGAAGCTTTTTTGTTATTCTTTGTGAATTTATAATTATTGATTTCATTTAATAGGGTAGTAATACCAATTTTATTTCTGGCACTTATTGCTACGACTGGTAGATTTAATTCATGTTCTAATTTTTTGATATCGATTTCTATATTTTTATTTTTTGCTTCATCTAATAAGTTAATGCAAACTATGATATTACTTTTTATATCTTTTGTTTCTAAAACTAATTTTAAATTTCTTTCTAACGATGTAGCATCTAGAACTAATATAATGATTTTAATATTTTTTTCTGTAATAAAACTTTTAGCTATTTTTTCCTCTTCAGAATAAGCATTCAGTGAATAGATCCCTGGTAAGTCTATAAGATTATAAGTTTTATTTTTATATTTAAACTTTCCTTCGGCATTTGATACAGTTTTACCTGGCCAGTTACCGGTATGTTGTCTTAACCCTGTTAATTCATTAAAAAGTGTTGATTTACCAACATTGGGATTTCCTAGTAGTACTACTAAGTCATTAACTTCTTTTGTATTATTTTCATTGCTTTTGCTTTTAAACTTTTTTGAAGTTCTAGTGAGGCCCATTTTTGTCCTTAGAAATTAGTATATTTTTTGAGTCTTCTTCTCTAATTGCTAAAATAATATTTTTTACTAGATATGCCTTTGGATCATTTAGAGGACTTTGATATAAGCATTTAATTTTTGTCCCTTTTGTAACACCTAAATTTTCAATATTTTGTTTATTTTTTGTTTTTATATTATTCTTTATAACTATGCCAACTTCATTTTCTTTTAAGCTATTTAAAGCGTCAATTTTCATATAAACTCACCTATCTAGTTTAATATATGTAATTTACAATGTTTTGTTAATTTGCTACAATTGAAAAGGATATAGTTTTTGGAGGTGTTTATGAACGGACAAATAAAAATAAAAAAACTAGATGAAAGGGCTGTCATTCCTACTTATGGTTCAGATTATTCTGCTGGTGCTGACATATATGCCTTTTGTGAAAATAATATTATAATTAATCCTGGTGAAACTGCTCTTATTAGGACTGGTTTTGCTATTGAAATACCAGTTGGTTATGGTGGCTTTATATTTGCAAGAAGTGGTGTAGCCTCTAAAAAAGGACTTGCCCCTGCTAATAAGGTAGGAGTAATTGATAGTGATTATAGAGGTGAAGTTGTAGTAGCTCTTCATAATCATTCTAATGATTCTAAAGTTGTTGAACCAGGAGATAGAATTGCTCAACTTGTTATAATGCCTTTTTATAAAGCAGAGTTTGTAGAAAGTGATAGTTTAAATGATACTATTAGAGGAGATGGTGGATTTGGATCAACTGGAGAAAAATAATATGGTAGTAAAAAACTTGGGGATAAATGATGTAGAAAATGCAAAAAGAATATATAAGGAGTCTTTTAAAAAGGATTCAGTTAGATTTAATAATCATTTTTTAAATATTTTTGGTGTTTATAAAAATGGATTATTAGGACTTTGTCAAATTGATTATATCGATAATTGTTTTGAACATGAACGAATAGCTTTTATTAATTCTGTTTGTGTTGATAGTAAGTATAGAAATATGGGAGTTGCTACTTATTTATTAACTGAAATAGAAAAAATTGTTAGAGAAAATGGTTGTAATAGTATCATGCTTACTTCTTCTTCAAAAAGAAAAATAGCAAATCATTTGTATGAAAAACTTGGTTTTGTAGTTTATAATACTAATGTATTTAAAAAGAAAATATAAATAATATTTTCTTTTTTTATATAAAAAAAGAGCTATATAGCTCTATAAATATTTTCTCCTTTGAAAGGGTCATTTTTATCAATTCTATCTACAAATAGGATACCATTTAAGTGATCTAATTCATGTTGAAAAGCAATTGCTAGTTCTTCTCTAGCTCTAATTCTTATTTTATTTCCATCTACGTCATAGCCCTCGATTGTTACTCTAGCGTATCTTGGGACAATTCCTTCGACTTCACGATTAACACTAAGACATCCTTCTCCCTCTTCAACGTAGATTATTTCTTCTGAATTTGAAACTATCTTAGGATTAATAATAACATAGTTTTTAAAAGTTTCTTTCTTTTCTTGTTCATGGACTACAACAAAGTATCTCTTTGGAATACCTAATTGGATTGCAGCCATTCCCATACCTGGTCTTAAATCATATTTTTCTGCTAATTTTTCGATTTGACTATTAGTTAAACATTCAATCATTAGATCAATTGTCTTTTTATCTTTTTCATCTAGTGGAAATTTTACTTCTTTGCTTATGGTTCTAAGACGTTTATCTTTTTCATCTAGAATGTCTTTTGTTTTCAACATAGTATCACCCCTTAAGACATGTGTATTATAACATATTTTTATAAAAAAG
>CAZKTT010000029.1:0-7101 GCA_964555755.1 uncultured Mycoplasma sp. | reverse complement strand
TAAACGTTACTGCTAAAGATCTTGGAACTAATAAAGAACAATCTATTACAATTACTTCAAGTACATCTTTAACAGAAGAAGTAATCGATAAGATGATGAAAGAAGCTGAAGATAACCGTGAAGCTGATGAAAAGAAAAAAGAAGAAGTAGATATTAAAAACGAAGCTGAAGCTATGATTTTCCAAACAGAAAAAGCTATTAAAGATCTTGGTGATAAAGTAGAAGAATCAGATAAAAATGATGCTGAAGACAAGATTAAAGCTTTAAAAGAAGCTATGGAAAAAGATGATGTTGAAGATATTAAGAAAAAGAAAGAAGAATTACAAGAAGTAACATATAAATTAGCAACAAAAGTATATGAACAAGCTAATAAAGAAAGTCAAGCAGCACAAGAAAATGCTAGTACAGAAGAAACCAAAGATGACTCAGTAAAAGAAGCTGAATTTGAAGAAAAATAAAATAATTAATACTTAAGCCTTACATTTGTAAGGCTTAGTGTGTATAAATAAAAAGGAGAAACTATGTCTAAAAAAAGAAAAGAAATAAGTAGTGAATATAAATGGGATTTATCTAAAATATACAAAACTAAAGAAGAATTAGAACAAGATATCAAGAAAGTAAAAGAATTAACTGAAGAAACTAAAAAATATCAAAATCATATTATGGACAGTAGTAAAACCTTAGAAGAAGTAACTAAAAGTTATTTAAATACTATGAGAGTTTTAGAAAAACTAATAGTTTATGTTAATATGAAATTTCATGAAGATATGTCTGTTTCAGCTAATGAACATTTAGTAGGGGTAATTGATAAATTAGGAGATCAAGTATCAGAAAAGCTTGCTTTTTATACTCCTGAATTGTTAAATAGTGATTATGATCAAGTTCTAAAGTATATGGAAGAAAACGATAATTTAAAAACATATTCTTTTATGTTCGAAGAACTATTTAGAGAAAAAGACCACGTTTTAAATCTAGAGCAAGAAGAAATGATGGCTAGACTTGGTGAAATATTCTCTAATACTGAAGATACATTTCATATGTTAGATGATTTTAATTTAAAATTTAACAATATTAAAGATGAAAACAATAAAGAAGTACCTTTAACTATTAGTAATTATTCTACATACATCAAATCTAAGGATAGAAGAGTAAGACAAGAAGCTTTTAATAGTATGTTTACTAGTTATAAAGATTTTAAAAATACATTTGCTTCTCTTTTAAAAGGAAATGTAAAAAGTAATTTTTTTGTTTCAAATACTAGAAAATATCCTAATCCTTTAGAAATGAGTTTGTATTCTGATAATATAGATAAAAAATTGTATACTTCATTAATAGAAAAAGTACATAATAATTTAGATACAAATTATGATTACATGAAAACTAGAAAAGATGTACTAGGTGTAGATGAATTACATATGTATGATGTATATGTACCACTTGTAGAAAATATTTCTAAAAAGTATTCTTATGAAGAAGGAAAAGATTTAGTACTTAAGGCATTATCTCCTTTAGGAGAAAATTATATAAAAGATTTAACTAAATTATTTAATAGTAACATAATTGATGTCTATAACAATGAAAATAAAAGAAATGGTGCTTATTCATGGGGAGCATATGATACGAATCCTTATGTTTTATTAAACTATGAGGGTAATTTTGAAGATGTTTCAACAATAGCTCATGAATTAGGACATTCTATGCATAGTTTATACTCTAAAAAACAAGAATATCATGATCATAGTTATCCTATTTTTCTTGCAGAAATAGCTTCTACAGTAAATGAAATATTACTTAACAAATATTGTAGTCAAACTGCAAAGACAAAAGAAGAAAAAGCATTTTTCTTAAATAATTTACTTGAAGACTTTAGAACAACTTTAATTAGGCAAACAATGTTCGCTGAGTTTGAACTTAAAATACACGATTTAGAAGAAGCTGGTGAAGTTTTAACAGAAGAACTTTTATCTAATACTTATTATGATTTAGTTAAACTATACTTTGGTAAAAATATCGTATGTGATGAATTAATTAAATATGAATGGGCTAGGATTCCTCATTTTTATACAAGTTTTTATGTTTATAAATATGCCACAGGCATATCAGTTGCATGTAAAATAGTGGATGATATCTTAAATAAAAAAGAAGGAGCCCTAGAAAATTATATGGAATTTTTATCTAGTGGTGGTAATGACTATCCACTTGAAATATTAAAGAAAACAGGAATAGATATAATAAATGATGATACTATAGATAAAGCTTTAGAAATGTATAAAGAAACTTTAGAAGAGTTTAAAGCTTTGATGTAGAGAAAGAGGTAGTATATGGCAAAACGTGATTATTATGAAATATTGGGAGTAGATAAAAATGCTGATGAAAAAGAAATAAAATTAGCTTTTAGAAGACTTGCTAAAAAGTATCACCCTGATGTTAACAAAACTCCTGAAGCAGAAGAAAAATTCAAAGAAGCTCAAGAAGCATATGCTGTACTTTCAGATGAAAAAAGAAGAGCACAATACGATCAATTTGGTCATGCAGCATTTGATAATAATGGTGCTGGTGGTGCTGGTGGTGCTGGAGGATTTGACTTCTCAGGATTTGATTTCTCTGAAATATTTGATAATTTGTTTGATTTTGGTGGTATCGGTGGTAATCCTTTTGGATTTGGTTCTAGGAGAAAAACTAAAACAAGGGGACATGATAGCTTATTAGTGATGGAAGTAAGTTTTATGGAAGCCGCTGCTGGAGCAGTAAAAGAAATAGAAATAACTACTACAGAAGAATGTCCAGACTGTCATGGTAAAGGTGGTTCAGGTGAAGAAACTTGTGAAGAGTGTCATGGTAGTGGTTCTATTACTAAACAACAAGCAACAATGTTTGGAAGCTTTTTAACGAAAACAACTTGTCCACATTGCTCTGGAGAAGGAGTAACATATAAAGAAACTTGTAAAAAATGTCGTGGAAAGGGTAGAACTAAAGTTACTAAAACAGTTGAAGTAAAAGTACCAGAAGGAGTTGATACTGGTAATAGAATAAGATTATCAGGAATGGGTGAAGCCTCTCCAAATGGAGGTCCTAATGGTGATTTATATATCGAATTTGAAGTCAAAAGACATGCCTTTTATAGACGTGATGGAAATGATGTGTATATTAAATTACCAATAACTATAACTGAAGCTATTTTAGGATGTAAAAAAGATATTAAACTATTAAATGAAACAGTAACATTAACCATTCCAGCAGGAACTCAATCTGGAGACTTACATCGTATAAAAGGCAAAGGAATAAAAGATGTTAATTATAATTCATATGGGGATTTCTATGTTGAAGTAGATGTAGTCATTCCTAAAAAGTTATCTAGAGAACAAAAGAAATTGATAGATAAATTAAGTGAAACGGATCTAGAAACAAAAGAAATAGAAAAATATAATAAGTTCATAAAGCAATAATTATTGCTTTTTTCTTTAAATAAAAAACATTGTCATATTATAAGCTTTATGATAGAATATTTTTAAGAAAAAGGTGACATTGATGAGTGAATTTATAAATGAATTTGGTAAAGAAAATTTTATAGTCATTTTAGTAGTAGTAATAGTCATTTTAATTGCTCTTGCTATTCTTTTAATTATAGAAAAAAGGGGGGCAAATAAAAGACGTGCACTAATTCAAAACCAAATAAATAATTATGAAAAGAAAAAAGAAGAAGAAAACAGAGTAACACTTAAAATGCCTTATTCTAAGCGTACTGAAGCTGTAGAAAAACTGGGAGAACTAGAAAGATATAATAGACCAACTAGACCAGAACCAGAAGAACTAGAAAGATATAATAGACCAACTAGACCAGAACCAGAAGAACTAGAAAGATATAGTAAACCAACTAGATTAGAACAAGAAGAGGAACCAGTTGAAGTTTTAGAAAATGAATATGAGGAAGAAAGACCTGAAATAGTCTATGTGAAAGAAGAAAATCCCGAAGAAAAAGCTAAGGAAAAATTAGAAGAAGTAACTAAAAAACTAGTTACTGAATCTTCACCTATAGAACATACAGAATTTGAAGTACAACAAGAAGAAAAATCAATTATTAGTTATGAAGAATTACTAAAAGCTTCTCAAGATATAGATTTAAAAAATGATATGCTTTTAGAAGATGAAGGTGAAGCTGCTATAACAATTGAAGAATTATATAAAAAGCATGTTGAAGAAGAAGATAAAGAAAACTTAAAACCTGCTGTTAGTAATCCAATATTTGAAGAAGCAGAAGATAAAAAATTTAAAAACTCTGAAGTATTATCTCCAGTATTTGGAATTTATAGTGGTAAGGTAAAACAAGAAGATAATAAAGAAATGCTTAAAGAAATGAATCAATCTATAGAAATGAAGGATTTGGAATCAGAGATCGAGAAGACACAAGATTTTTTAGATGAATTAAGAAGACTAAAAGATAAATTAGACTAATCTAATTTATTTTTTCTGAGGAGGTAAACATGAAAGTAGGAATATATACACTAGGATGTAAAGTCAATACCTATGAAAGTGAATTTATAATAAGCCTATTTAAAAATAGAGGTTATGAAATAGAAAATTTTGATAAAGACTGTGATATTTATATAGTAAATACTTGTACTGTTACTAATAATAGTGATAGAAAAGATCGTAAAATAATAAATAGCATAAAAAATAAAAATGCTATAAAAGTAGTATGTGGTTGTTTTGTAGAAAGTGCTAAAAATTATGATTATACAGGTATAGATGTAGTAATAGGGAACAATAATAAATCAGAAATAGTAAATTTAGTGGAAGAATTTATTAGAACAAAAAAACAAATAATAAAAAAAGATAATATTATGACTGCTTCATTTGATGATATGGAAATAAAAGATGTTGAAACAAGAACAAGAGCCTTTGTAAAAATACAAGATGGATGTGAAAATTATTGTGCTTATTGTATTATACCTTTCGTAAGAGGAAGATGTAGATCTAAAGAAAAAGATACTGTTATAAGAGAAATAACTAATTTAGTAAACAATGGTTATAAAGAAATAGTTTTAACAGGGATACATACAGGTAATTATGGAGTAGATTTAGGCATAAAATTCTCTGATTTACTTGAAGAAATATTAAATATTAAGGGTTTAAAAAGACTTAGAATATCATCAATAGAAATAACAGAATTAGATGATAAGTTCTATAAATTATTAGAGAATAAAATATTATGTGATCATTTACATATACCTCTTCAAAGTGGTAGTGAAAAGATATTGAAACTAATGAATAGAAAGTATAATAAAGAAGAATATAAAAACATTATCAAAAAAATAAGAACAATTAGACCAAATATATCTATAACTACTGATGTAATCGTAGGATTTCCTGGTGAAACAGAAGATGATTTTGAAGAGTGTTTAGATTTTATAAAAGAAATTAATTTTGCTAAAGTACATGTTTTTCCTTATTCTAAAAGAGATGGTACAAAAGCAGCACGCATGTCTGGACATATAGATGGAAATACTAAAAAAAGTAGAGCAAAAAAATTACTAGAATTATCTCTTGAATTAGAAAAAAATTATTATAATAGTTTTATAGGTAAAAAAGAGAGTATTTTAATAGAAAAAATAGAAAAAGGTTATGCATATGGACATACTACTAATTATTTGTATTTAAAACTAAAAGGTGATTATAAGCAAAATGAAATATATGAGATAACTGTAAACAAAGATATGTTTTAGTAAAAATATAGTAAAAAAAATAAAAGTATGATATTATTAAAATGAATGGAGGGTATTATGGCGAACGAACAAATTAAAAATGATGATTTACATAATGAACAAGTATATAAAGCATATAATATGAAATATTTTAATGCTCAAAAACAACAAGAAGAAAGAAAAATGCAAGAAGCTCGTGATCAAAGACATGCTGAAAGAGTGGCAAGAAAGAAAGCAAGAGCGAAAAAAGAAGCTGCTTTAGTAGTTGCTGGAGTTATGGCTGTTAGCGCTGTTGTAGGAACTCAAGCTGATAATATAAAAGAAGGTTTTTCTAACATAAAAGAAAAATTTACCACTTTACAAACATATGAAGATCCAATTAGGGAAATAGAAGAAAGAACTGGAAAAAGTGGAGAAGAAATTTATAGTGAATATATTGATCAAGTTCAAGAAGAAAGAGCTCAAGGATTAGATGTTACACAATCAGAAGAAGGATATAAAGATTTTGTAAAAAACTATGACAGATATATGAATGATGAATTAGAAAATAATCAATCAAAAGGAGCTAGGTAGTATGAGTTATGAAGTTATTACTCTTAATGGAGAAGACTATATAATTGTTGATACTATTAATATAAATAATACTGAATATTTATATGTTATAAACGAAGCAGAAGAAAAAGAAGATTGTACATTATTAAAAAGAAGTGCAGAAAATGGTATATTAATGGTTGAAAGTGTGATCGATGAAAAAGAAATAGAAATGGTTTTTGAAACGATGGCTAAAGGAAATGTTTGATATATTTCCTTTTTTTTGTTATACTTTAGAAGAAATTGAGGTGATATAGATGTTTATTGATGAAGTTAATATAAAAGTTATCGCTGGTTCTGGTGGAGATGGGTGTACAGCTTTTAGAAGAGAAAAATATGTTGAATTAGGGGGACCATTCGGAGGTAATGGCGGTAAAGGTTCAAATATTATATTTAAAGTAGATGAAGGACTAAGAACGCTTGTAGATTTAAGATATCATAAAATAATAAAAGGCGAACGTGGACAAAATGGTGAAGGTAAGAATAAAAATGGTCGTGGTGCTAAAGATATAGTTATAAAAGTTCCACCAGGAACAGTAGTAACTGATAATGATACAAATCTTTTAGTATGTGATTTAAGAGAAAATAATCAAGAATTTATAATAGCTAAAGGAGGAAGAGGTGGAAGAGGTAATACAGCCTTTAAAACTCAAAACAATCCTGCTCCAATCTTTTCAGAAAAAGGTGAACCTGGTGAAGAACGATATCTAAAAGTTGAATTAAAACTTCTAGCAGACGTTGGACTTTTAGGATTACCTAGTGTAGGTAAAAGTACTATTTTATCAAAAATATCAAGATCAAAACATAA
>CAZKTT010000028.1:0-7150 GCA_964555755.1 uncultured Mycoplasma sp. | reverse complement strand
TGAGTTAACAAATGAGGTATCCCGTGAGATATTCCAAGGTCAACTTTATTAGGATCAAACATTACAAGTTTTACTTCATCAGGACCGGCCTTCATAAGAATTGAAATAATCATGGTGTTAATGCATACTGACTTCCCTGAACCAGTTGCTCCTGCAACAAGAAGATGTGGAGTTTTATCTATTTCGCACCATTTTACTTTACCCATGATATCTTTACCAAGGGCAACTGCAAGTGGTTTTTCATCTAATTTATTTGGCATAAGCTCTAGTGTTTCACGGATTGTTACAGCTTGTGCTTCATCATTAGGCATTTCTATACCCACTGTATTCTTACCAGGAATTGGTGCTTGAATACGTATATCTTTTTTAGCAAGTGCAAGAGATATTTCTTTATTAATTGTTAAAAGTTTTGATACTCTTGTACCACTTGATAATGAAAGTTCATATTGAGTAACTGTAGGGCCAATATTTACTTCTACTACTTTTGCACTTATTCCAAAATCACGTAAGACTTTTTCTAAAAGTTCAATATTTCTTTCAATTACTCCATGATCAGTAGCTTTTTTATTCTTTTTAGGAGCATCAAGTAGATCAATCGGAGGTAACATGTAACTCTTATTGATGCTTTCTCTTAATGGAGTGATTGGTGGTGCATCGTTTTTACGATTAGCATTTGTAAGTTCTTTTATGTCATGAACTACTAATTTTTCATCATTGTGATCAACAATTTTTAATCCTGACTCATCATTTTCTTCGTCATCATCATAATCTTTATCATTTTTTGAAGGTTTAAGTTTCTTAGCAGTAGTAGTTCCTTTGTCTACAATATCTTTAATTGATAAACCAGTAAATATCATAGCACCTGCGACAAGTAAAACGATAACTACTACTTTGGTACCTGCGATATCAAACATTGCATAGAATATACAGGCAAAGACTGCTCCAAGTATTCCTCCTCCTGTATTAGCTAATGCAGGATTAAATATACCAGACATAACACTTTTGTTCATTATCTTATCGATTCCTACCATTAAGTTGTCAATTGTTGTTTCAAAAACTTTATCTGGTTTTATAGTTTCTAAAACATATTCTTGATGCATTAATACGACTATTCCTACAACTAATAAATATATTCCTATCATTTTTGAAGAAAGTAAGTTTACACCTTTTCTAGTTATCATAATATAAACTCCTGCGACTAGTAGTACTAGTAAAAGGAAAAAGTATAAATTACCAACTAAAAATAAGCAAAAAGATGCAATTACTCTACCTGCTACACCATATTTGCATATACCTAGAATAGAAATTAATATTAGTAATATACCAAATAATTCTACTAAATAAGTAGGTTTTTCTTTTTTACTATTTCTTCTACTTTTTCTCTTTGCCACGATTTTCACTCCTATTCTTACATATATATTATATCATGCTTTTAGATTAATACAAAGATTTTTGTTTTTTATTTACAATTCCTAAAAATAAAAAAATAGGATCTTCATCCTATTTCTCTAATATTATTGTAATTGGTCCATCATTAATGAATTCTACTTGCATATATTCTCTAAATATACCTGTTTCAACTTCTATATATTCGCTTAGTTTTTTGTTAAAAAGTTCATACATTTCTTTAGCTTTTGTATTATTCATTGCTTTTATATAACTTGGTCTATTACCTTTTTTAGCATCTGCATATAAAGTAAACTGTGAAACAGAAAGTATTTTACCATTTACATCTTTTACTGAAAGATTCATTATTCCATTATCATCATCAAATATTCTAAGATTTATTACTTTGTTGATCATCCAATCTATTTCAGTAACGGAATCTCCTTCTGTAAATCCTACAAGTAAAACTAATCCTTTGTCAATTGCTCCCACTACTTCATTATTAACTTTTACTTTAGCATTTTTTGCTCTTTGAACTACTACTTTCACTATTTAATAATCCTTTCTACATCACTTACTTGTTTTATTTTTACTAGATTATTCATATATTTTTCTAATGTTGTTAAGTCTGAAACTAAAATATCAATTGAATATACATTAGTAGAACCTTTACTTATTAAATTTACATTTTCTACTATTATGCCACTGGCTACTGCTACTTGTACTATATCTAATAAAATATTATCTCTAGAATTAGTATGAACAATAATTTCACTATTATATTTGTGACTAATGTTAGGGTTCCAGCTAGCTTCTACTATTCTTTCATCAAAGCTTTCTAAATTACTACAATCTTTACGATGAATTCTGATGCCACTTGTTTTGGTGATAAATCCTACTATTTCATCACCAGGAACAGGTAAACAGCAATTAGCAATTCTTGTTTCAATGTTTTTAGTGTCTGCAACTATTACATCATTATCAGTATCTTTTACAATAAGTTTAGGAATCTTTTTTTCTTCTGGTTTCTTTTCATCATGTTTTACTATTGATTTGGCAGAAAACTTGTTATTACCAATATTCAAATAAATATCTTCTAAAGTATTTAGTTTGAATTCTTCAAGAATCTTATTGATATTTTCCTTATCCATAAACTCGTTAATAGATACTTTTCTTCTTCTTAATTCTTTTTCTAACAAGTCTTTTCCTTGCTCAATGTAATCTTCTTTAGTTGTACGATTAAAAAAACTTTTAATTTTATTTCTAGCACTAGTTGTCTTAGCTATATTTAACCATTCGCGAGATGGCCCTGGAGAATTATTATTAGTAATAACTTTAATAATATCTCCATCTTGTAATTCGTATGTTAAATTGACCATATTGTTATTTACAATAGCACCAGTTAATTTATCTCCAACTTGAGAATGGATTCTATAAGCAAAATCAATTGGTGTTGATTCCTTCGGCATTTCTATTACATCGCCTTTTGGAGTATAGACATAAATATTATTGTTTAAAATTTCATTTTTTATTTTATCTACAAAATCTTCACTAGATAATTTATCATCTCTAAGTTCAATAATTGATTTATAGAATTGTAATTTTTGTTCGGTAATGTTTTGCATTTCAGTTGCAGCATCTTTTTTTTCTTTATACGCCCAATGCGATGCTATTCCATTTTCTGCTATTTCATCCATTTCATATGTTCTTATTTGAATTTCAAAGAAATTGCCATGTGGTCCAAATACTGTAGTATGAAGTGTTTGGTATAAATTTGGTTTTGGATTAGCTATGAAGTCTTTGAATCTTTTAGAAACTGGTTTATATTTAGAGTGAATAAGTCCAAGAGCAAGATAACACTCTTGTTCTTTATCTACTAAAATTCTCATGGCTAAAAGGTCATATATGTCATTAAAGCTACGACCTACATCTAATTTTTTATAGATACTGTAAATACTTTTTGCACGTCCTTTTATTTCATGTTTAATACCATTTTTTGTTAAAAGTTCACTTACTTCATTCATCATTTTTTTAACATATTCTTCACGTTCGCTTTTAGTATGATTTAGTTTTTCTACTACATCTCGATAAGCTTCAGGTTTAAGGTATTTTAATGATAAATCCTCAAGTTCACTCTTTATCTTATGCATTCCAAGACGGTGCGCTATCGGAGCAAGTATTTCTAATGTTTCTTTTGCTTTTTTCTTTTGTTTTTCATGTGGAAGTGCATATAAGGTTCTCATATTGTGAAGTCTATCAGCAAGTTTTATAATTATTACTCTTACGTCTTCACTCATCCCTACGATTATCTTTTTGTAGTACTCAGTTAAATGTTCATTATCAGTTGAAACATTAATACTATTAATTTTGGTAACACCATCTACTAGATTTGCTACCACCTCTCCAAATAACTCAGAAATTTCTTGTTTAGTAGTATCTGTATCTTCAAGGACATCGTGTAATAAGGCTGCGATTAAAGTATCTTTATCCCCATTAATTGTAGTTAAAATGTGAGTAACATAAAGCGGATGAACAATGTAATTTTCACCTGTTTTACGATATTGATTTTTATGTTTTTTTTCTGCATATAGATAAGCTTTTTTTATGTCATCAATTTCTTCTGCAGAAAGATAGTTTTCCATCTCTTGTTTTAAATCATCAAAACTTATACTTCTACTACTCATAATATCTCCTTTTAAAATAAATTATATGGTTTATATTTTAAAATATCATTTACTATCTCATCTAAACTTAAATTATGAGATGTACTCCATTTTTTAGTTAAATTATTCCATATATCATTGCTATTTATTTTAATGCCCTCTTTTTTTAAATCACGAACTCTTTTATCTAAAGCTGGTCTTACTCTATCTTTTAATTCCTCTAAGTTTTTAAATTCCATATGATCACCTAATATAATTATAAATCAAATATCATATTTTTTAAAGGTTAAAACTGGTTTCATTTTGTCATTATACACAGCATATAAAGATATATATTCTCCATTTTTACAGAATAGTATCATTTTATCACTTACTTTATCAATAATATTCCCATTTACAATCTTTTTTTCTAATTCATCTGGTATTTCTTTAATGTCTAAATCAAAAATATCAGTAATATCTAAAAATCTAAGATTATCATTTTCTATATCTTCTATAGTGTTTGCATCGTCTAAGGAAAAATTACCAGAACGAGTTCTAATTAAAGCGTCCATACACATTGGTATATTACATTTTTTTGATAAATCATTTATAAGACTTCTGATGTAAGTCCCTTTACTAACTAAACATTTAAATTTTAAATAATTTTTATCAAATGAAATATCACTAATTGATATAATATCAACATTTCTTTTAGGTAAAGTTATATCTTCCCCATTTCTTGCATATTCATATAGTTTTTTACCGTTTACTTTTACTGCTGAATAAATAGGAACTTCTTGTTCATAGGTCCCTATGAAAGATATAAGTTCTTTTTCAATTAAATTTTGATCAAAAGGTCCTTCTTTTTTAGAAACAATATTACCAGTAATATCATAACTATCAGTTGAAGTACCTATTAGTACTCTTACTATATATTCTTTATTAGAATTATTAAATAAACTTTCTATTTTTGTTAAAGCTCCGACTCCCACTACTAAAAGACCACTAGCAAGTGGATCTAGTGTACCAAAATGCCCTACTTTTTTGATTGAAAATTTTTTACAGATTTTATTTATTACATCACGCGAAGTAATATCACTAGGTTTATTAATTAATATTAGTTTATCCATATATAACACCAAGTTTATTATATCTTAAATGATAAATAAAAACAAGGAATCATCCTTGCTTTATTATACAAATTATCTTCCTAAATGTAATCTTATTCTCTCTAAATCAAAGGCGTTATTAGATTGAGACGGAACAAATACTACATAATCTATTTTGTTTTCATTTACATAATCTGCAACACTTTTACCAGTTTTATTGTGTCTGTAATCAATTGATACTACTTCTTTATAACTAGGTACCGCTAAGGCTTCTAGAATATTAGTAAACGATGCTCCAACAAACATAATATTTTTATCACCATAATTAGTAATTATTTTAGTGTAAGCATTATCCCCTTCCATATAACAATCTTCATAACTATTCCCAGTGCCAAAGACTTTTTTATTACTTTTCTTATTATTTTCATATCTATCATAGTTTAGTTTATTTTTAGGTACTAAGTATAAATCTTCAGGATCAGATTTTATTTTTAATCCAAGTTGTCTATTATAAGCACCATTTACTACAGTTTTACCTATAGTAAATTCATCTTCTAAATTGTATGAATCAACTCCTGTATACTTATTTATTTCTTTATATAGCAAATAAGCACATCTTGGAGTAATATGATGATCATTAGAATAATAACAGTTATATATACCACTTTCATTAAATATATCTAGTGCATCTATATAAATAATATCTTTATCTAAGTTTTCTTTTACTATTTTTGAAGATTTAAGATAAGTATTTAAACTTGAATTATAACTCTTAGGTAAGTCTTTAGTCATATATGCATCTTTTCTAGGTATAGCTAAATATATAAATTTTGCATTACTTTCTTTGCTAACTTCATTAGTAAGTATAGTAACATCTTTTAATTTTTTATAATAACTATCTGCTTTGTTTTTACTACTAGCGGTATATAACTGATTGTTTTTTCCTTCGACTACGTCTCCATAATATCTTTGAAACTGGAATAAAAAGTAGCCCTTTATTAAAAGATTTCTTTTATATAATTGATCAGAAAAAGCACTTGTTAATTGATCATAGTAATCGCTTTTGAATAAGTTGTTTATAGAGAATTTAGGAAAAGTAGTAAGATTTCTTCGTTCTGTTAAACTAACCTTCTCATTGTTATTTAAAGTACCAATCATAATAACTATTAATATTAAGAAAAAAATTGTTATAAATACTATTTTTATTATTTTATCTTTCATAATTCCTCCTTAAAACCTGAAGTATATAAATGGATTATAAGTTGCGTGTGCTAAGAACATAATAGTTATTATAAATAGAACAATAAGGAAAGAATAATGAAGGAAGTTTAATAAAGTTTTCTTTTTGCTTGTTTTTAATTGATCTATTTTTTCAGTCACTTTATAATACACAGGACATGAGAATATAACGCTTAAGATGAGATATGGATAATATGTTTCTAAATAAACTAATAATTCTTTTAAGTCTAAACTAGTAAAATCAAATGAGAACATACTAGCGAACATATTAGTAAGCAAATCCATGTTATCGCATCTAAATATTACCCATCCTATTAGGATTATAAATAAAGCATAGAAATGTTTAAAGAAGTTTGGTATGTTTTTAAATAGTTTTTTTAGAACAAATTTTTCTAATATTAAAAATACGAAATAATATAATCCCCAGATTACAAAGTTCCAGCTAGCACCATGCCAAAAGCCAGTAAGAGCCCACACTATTAAAAGATTTAATATTTGTCTTTTTATACCTTTTCTGTTTCCACCAAGAGGAATATAAACATAATCTCTAAACCAAGTTGATAGTGATATGTGCCATCTTCTCCAGAATTCTGTTATACTTTTTGAAATGTATGGAAAATTGAAGTTTTCTAAGAATTTAAATCCGAAAATTCGCCCTAATCCTATAGCCATATCTGAGTATGCTGAAAAATCGAAATAGATTTGGAACATGTAGCTAATTGCCCCAAGCCAAGCAAGTGGCATAGATATCTCATTAGTTGTAAATATAGT
>CAZKTT010000027.1:1733-7155 GCA_964555755.1 uncultured Mycoplasma sp. | reverse complement strand
ACCACTTTTAGCAGTCACCGCTAAAGTGCTCCCTGCTTTCTCTTCATAACCAGTCTTTAAACCATCTACACCATTATAAAACTTTACTAATTTATTAGTATTAACAATCCAAGTTTTATTATCTGTGTTCTCTCTAATATAATCTTCATATTTACTAGTATATTCCAGTATTTTTTTATGCTTTAAGAGTTCTTTAGCAGTTAAAGCAACATCGTATGCAGTAGAATAAGAATCTTCTTCATCAAACCCAGTACAGTTCTTAAAATTAGTGTTTTTAAGTCCTAATTCTTTTGCTTTTTTATTCATTTCTGATACAAAAGCTTCTTCCGATCCACTTACTCTCTCAGCCATCAATACCATCGCATCATTTGCACTAGCTAAAGTTATTCCTTTTAATAAATCATTTACACTTATTTTTTCTCCTTCTTCGAGCCATATTTGAGTACCACCCATTTCTTTTGCTGTTTTACTAGTTACCAAAACTTCATTTGTTTTTAAACTACCATTATCGATTTTTTCAAATATTAGTATTAATCCCATTAACTTAGTTAGTGAAGCAATACTACGTTTCTCATCTTTATACTTTTCATATAAAATATTACCCGTACCATAATCAATCATAACAGCACTTTTTGCACCAGGAGTAAAATCTAATTCTTGAGCATTTACAAACAAAGGAATGAATAGACTTAAACAAATTACTGCAACAAATATTTTTTTCATACAATCACCTAATAAAAATTATGTCAAAATTTAGAAGTTATAACTAATAAACAAATAATAGTTTAATAAATGAATATAATTTATTGGTGATTTATTTGATAACAAAAAAGAGATTTATTTTAATAATAATGCTAATCATATTTTTAATATTTTGTTTTATTTCATACAACACACTAGAAAATAAAGTAAAAAATAAAGTATCAATAATTAACTACGATAAAAAGTATAAAATATTTGAAAAAAATCCAAAATACAAAGAAGAAAATAAAGAAAGATATATAAAATATTACGAAAAAAATCAAAATCTAGATTATAACGAAGTAATTATAAAAGTAAATATCGGATTAGATAAAGACTTTTATAGTTATGTAAAAAATACAGATCTTCGAAAAAACTACTCAATAATTGTAAATAAATATAATAAACTAAATGAAAACTATGTACCATTAGATTTAGAAAATATCAACAATAAAAACTTTATTAGTAACACAAAATATAATATGCTTAGAAAAGAAGCTTGCTATTGGTTTGAAAAACTTAGCAATGATTCAATAAAAAACAATACTCCAGTATATGGACAAAGCGCCTTTAGATCCTACGACAGGCAAAAAGAATTATATAATTATTATTTAAAAGAATATGGAGAAAATAAAACAAATATTATGAGTGCAAAACCAGGTTTCTCAGAACACCAAACTGGTCTTGCGATAGATGTTAGTTCAACAAAAAATGGAAATATGGAAACTTTTGGTGAAACTAAATCATTTGAATGGATGCAAAACAATGCCCATAAATATGGATTTATCTTAAGATACCCAAAAGAAAAATCAAATATTCATGGTTATAGTTATGAACCATGGCACTATAGATTTGTAGGGATAAAAATAGCAACAGAAATATATAAAAATTATAGTAATTTAACTTATGATGAATTTTATTATTTAAAAATTGACTAAAAAAGAACACTTTTAGTGTTCATATAATCCATGTATTTTTTTTCTAGTCATATCATCAATATCATTTAAATTCCAGACATCATTGACTTTAGTTAAAGTAAATTCAATAGTATACTTTACTCTATCTTTTGCTTCCTTTAATCTTTCCAATCTGTATTCGACATACTTAGCATCATCAATTGTATTTTCAATAATATCTCCTGCACCTTCTGCAACATCAGAAGCAGCATCAGAAACAGCTTCACCTGCATTTTCTACAGCATCCCCTGCTTCATCAACAATGCCTTCTTCGTCTGTCTTAATCGCAGCTTTAAACTCATTTTGATTGTTATTATAATACTCTTGAGCTTCTTGATTTACTTTATAAAAATCATATACCTCAATTTCAGCAGTAACCGTAGCATTATCACCATCAATTGTTTCATCTTTAATTTCATATGTTAAATCTTGATATTGTCTTTTCATGATATCACTATAAGTAGTCTTTTGTTCATCAGTCATCAAAGAATCAGAGTTAACCATATCTTCTAACTGACCAATTACTGTTTCATCACCATTTTTATAATTGTCTAAGAAATTTTCAACTTTTTTCGTAGGTGTATTACCAAAAGAGCAACCACTAAGTACTAGTACAGTCATAATACATGTAAAACATAATAAAAATTTTTTCATAAAAAATCCTCCCTTTTTTAGTTTGAGAGGATTCATATTTTTTATACTAAATTTTATTTAAATTATTCTTTTTTTGTTTTAAAGCAATTGCTCCGATTAAAATTATAAGAACTCCAACAGAAGTTACCACAATTATAGGAATGTAATTAGTTTTTTCATTTTGATTATTTTCATCTTTATTTGAGTCACCAGGAACATTAGAATTATCATCATTTTGATTGACATCATCAGTAGTATCAGCTTCATCAGTAATGTTATCCATAGGTTCATCACTACCCTCAAGTTCAGGAGTTTGAGCAGTAAAACTAAAAATAAAATTCTTACTTACATTTTCCCAATAATAAGTATTATTAGCAACTCGATTAGCATTAGACTTAATTACTTTTAAATCAGTCGTTACTGAAACATTAACAATATCTGCACGGTTAGAACAGTAAAAATCCGTAGTTTTAACAGAAATATATGAGCCTGTTTCTTTATAGTCATAATCAGAAAAACAATCGTTAAGTATTCTGCTTCTAGATAAAAACAAACTAGCATAATCATTTTTTAAAGTTACAACATAACCTGTATTAGTTTTTCTTTTTATCTTAGTATATTTAACACTTTTATTAGTATCAAAATATATTGGGTCATTTACAACAGAAGTTAAATAATGAAAAAAACCATCATTTTTAACATCCTTATTATCAATATTATAAGTAATATTTTCATATAAATGAAGTGAATTATCAATTCGAACATTATAATTAATTGTACTAGCATCTACATAAGTAAATCCTAAGAAAAAAGATGCAAAAACTATTAAAAACAAATATTTTAATTTCATAACAACCTCCTTATACACCAGAGTTCTTTTTATATTTTACCATTAATACACAAAAAGTAATCAAAACAATAACAAATACTATTCCACCCAAAACAAGATATAAAGTTGTTCTATCTGTATTTGTAGGCTTATCCTCGTGAGTATTATTTTCAGTATTACTATTATCTTTTTTTACTTCATTATATTTTTGAGAAAAATCAACTTGTAAAAATACACTCACCGTTCTCGCATTAGCTTTAGTAACGTGCCAAACAAAAGTATTAGAATTAGCATTAACACTATGAGCATTATTACTAATTACCTTGTAAGGAGTAGTTACTACGATATCAAAATTAGTAAAATAACATATAAGCCCTTTACTAGTTGAAAAAACTTTAACATCTCCATCTTCAGTAATATTATAAAGTCTAAAACAATTTTTAGCTAAGGATGATTTCATATGATCATTTATGCTAAACTTTGCATGTCCAGTAACTCGTTTTGTTTGAGGATCAGCTTTAGTAGAATAATACTTTACTCCTCTTTCTTTTTCTGTATGATCACCAAAAGGATTTTCCAAATCTTCATCATAATACAAAGGAAGTGGAGTCTTTATCCAATTACGAGCTTGATTATACTCGCTATTACTTTCTGCCCTAACAACTACATCTTCAGATACACTATTTTTATCAATATTAACGTTAACTGTAGCCTTACATCCAGTAAGTATAAGCACAACAATTAATAAAACAAATATTCTCTTTATTTTCATATCATCTTACCCTTTCGTAACAATCCAAAACTGTTTAGCTTCTCTTAAAACTGGATCCTTAAAGTCCCACAATTTTTTAGATCTTTCTTCACTAGCTGGATCTTGAACTGAAACTTTTCCATCCTTATACCCAGTAAGAACAATATAATGACCATTTTGTGTAAAATGAGATGGCCCCATTGAAGCCACAACCAAAGCTTTTTTACTATTTAAAGCAATAATAACTTCATCACTTTCAGAGGTATCCAATTGAGTTACTTGAAGTCCATATTTACTTCCAGCATCTTTAAAGAAATTCCAACCTGTACCTTGTCCAGAAACATAATGATTATTCACTGTCGCAAAATGAGCAAGTTCAACTGGATCATGTTCAGCATTCAAGAAACTAGAAACTACAATAGCCATCGAAGTAGGGCCACAACCACAAGATGCAATTGTACCACTTCCAAAAGGTTGTAAATAATTATATTGATAAAATGCCCATATTTTACCTACGAAACTATCTCCTCCGACTGTACAAGTGTTACCAGTAGCACCAGTTATCTCAATTCCATCAGCATAAAAATACCTCAAAATTTCATCATATTTTTTTCCTTGCTCAGTAGCCAAGTAATTAGCACCATTCTGACTCATACCCCAACCATGACCAGCGTGAGTTCCAGTAGTTAAATATTTTTGAGGCATGGTAAATGTACTTGTGGCTTCAGATGGTACCTTTTGCAAAGTAGCAGTACACGTTCCTCCACTACAATTACCATAGAAACTACTGTATTGTGCAGAAAATACCTCACCATTATAAAGCATTACCGCACCTTTTACATCTGCAACATCTTTTTTTACTTTATCACTTACTTTTGCAGCCATTACTTGAGCAGCAGTACTATTAACTATACTGTTTTTACAATTATGAGTGCTATTTAAAGCATATGTTCGAGCAGCGATTGCCTGAGCTTTAACAGCTTCTGCATGAGCACCACCATTTTCAGCAGTAGCGACTCTTTCACTATATTCATCTAAATCATATGTACCAGCATAATCACCAGTAACAGTTATACCATTTGGACAAAAATTACTAGTATTTGAGTTTGAAGAAGAAGTAGGAACTGCTACACAACAATTACTGTTTGACTTTTTGTCACCTGATGAAAAATCATTAGAAACATCAGCATTATTAGCTTCATTAGCGCTATCTCCAGTGTAATCACCTTCCCATGATGAACCACATTGTTTTTTGAAAGATTCATGTTCACGGAAATAAGGATTATTGTTTTGTGCTTCCCCGTTTATTCTTATTTCAAAGTGTAAATGTGGCCCTGTAGATCGTCCAGTATTACCACTTTTTGCTACAACTTGTCCTTTTCCTACTTTATCCCCTACTTTGGCAACAAATCCAGAAAGGTGACCATATCTAGTCATTACGCCATTACCATGATCTATATCTAAACAATTACCATACCCACCAAAAGACTCTGCTCTTATTACAGTACCAGC
>CAZKTT010000027.1:0-1723 GCA_964555755.1 uncultured Mycoplasma sp. | reverse complement strand
GCATAAACATTAGTACCCACAGGTATTCCTAAGTCTTGTCCTTCATGCATTCTTCCCCAACGTCCTCCAAATGGACTGGTAGGAATAATACTCTTTAATGGATATTGCATTTTACACATAAATTCAGTCAAATCAGCTGACCCAGTTGAGGCACTAGCAGATCCAGATGCTGAGGTTTCAGAAGAAGAACTGGAGTCATTACACATTGCTGAAGCTACTGCTGCAGTAGTTCCTCCTAAAGAAGCAGTTAAAATAACCCCAAGAACAAAAAGTGCAATTAAAATAGTTGAAGTAACAATCGCAGCTTTTATCATAATAGCTCTTGTTACAGGATTTGCCCATAAATTTTTAAAAAATGAAGCAGTTTTTGTCCTACGATTACCACCTGTAGCCTGACTCTCTTTTCTAGCAGCATTTAACGCTCTCCCTGCAGGTGATCTATTCATCAAACTATTTGCTAATCCACCTTTTTTATTTTTATTAGCACCTAAGTTTTTATCAGATTCTTTACCTTTGCTATCAGGTTTTTTTTGTTCATTAGGTTTAACTCCAGGCATTTGATTATTTTTATTATCAGCCTTAGGCAATTTATTACCAAGAGCAGCATTTCGATTATCAGCATTTTTATTTTGAGCAACATTACTATCTTTATCAGTTTTTGGTTGTTTTGTACCATCCTTACCAGCAGAAGGTAAATTCTTCGCATTTGGATTACTTTTATTAGCTCCAGGATTACGACCTAAACCAAGCCCAGCATTAGAATTTCCTTTAAAATCAGGAACTTTTTGCCCTCCAGTTTGGGGAACAGAACCACCAGCTTCACTTTCTACTGGAACTTCCACACCTTGGTTATCAAAAGAATTATCGGCAATATATGTATCATTATTATCTTTATAATCAGTAATTTTTTCAGGTTGTTCTTCTAGTTTTTCTTCGTCATCATACTTATCCACTTATATCACCACACTTCTTTTATCATATACACATTAATTTTATCAAAAAAAAACTAGAAACACAATATCTTTCTAATTTTTACTAGTATTTGAATTAGCCAATCGTAAAATATTATTCAAATGTTTATGTTTGTCATTAAAATCATTCAAACTAATCAATAAATATTTATATATATAATCAATATTATCACACTCTTTATTAGTATATTCATAATACAAATATTTTAATTTGTTATAGTTATTATCTTTATATAATTGTCTCAGTTCCACTTGCAAAAGATTTTTTATTCTTCGTTCACTCCTAGTGAGTTTATTTTCTATTGTTTTTTTATCTCTAATAACGGAGTAACCTATTTTCATCTCATTTATTCCAACAACGTTATCTAATATTTCCTCTTCTTCATCCAACAACAATCTAGAATATAAAATAGGTTTATTAGTTTTTATAAGAACACCTACCACTAAAAGACCATCACTAAATAAACATATCCTACTAGAATTATTATTTCCATTCATTTCATACTTTGGTATTTTATTTATAAACTCTTCATCTAAAACAATTTCTTTATTAACTAAATCTTTCATAAAACTTTGACTTACTTTAAAAAGAACTATTTTTTTTACATATTTTATTTTATCAGTATCTTCCCATTCAAAATATTCAATTAAGTCGCGATTAAAATTAAGTATAATATCATAAACATATAACATTTTCATCCCTCAAAAATAGTATATACATTTTTAATACTTTTAATAGTAAATAATTAATT
>CAZKTT010000026.1:0-7211 GCA_964555755.1 uncultured Mycoplasma sp. | reverse complement strand
AGAATTAAGTGAAGATAATGATGCAATCTATGAAATAGTAAAAGAATTAGAAAAAACACCAATTACAATAAAAATATTAAATATAAGAGTAGATACAGCTCGTGATTTATCACTTAAGCTTTATAGCACAACTAATGAAATGATAAAAACTGCAAATCTTTGTGAAATGACTATTATGTATGGTAATAGATACAAACCTATAGATAAAGATATAGAACAAGGTTTAGATGTAGCTAGTCAATTATTCTTTAAAGGAAATTATAAAAAGTCTTTAGAAGCAGCTATTGCAGCAATTAATATAATTGAACCAGATATTCACAAAAAAATGCTTAATTTGTATAAAGAGAATTAGTAGATGTATAAACATCTACTTTTTTTGATAAGAGTATAAATTTGTGATAAAATTAAGTTATGGAAAAAGTTATGAATGAGTATTTAAATTATTTATCTTATCAGAAAAAATATTCTAAAAATACTGTACTAAATTATGAAGAAGATTTACTTTTATTTAAAGACTATTTAGATATAAAAAGTATAAAATATTCTGATGTGGATTATTCTTCAATAAGAGATTTTTATAATTATATTGAAGGTTTTAATTTTTCTAAAAATACTATTTCTAGAAAAATAAGCTCAATAAGAAGTTTTTATAAATTTCTTGCTAGAAAGAACTACGTTTCATACAATCCATTTACTCTAACCAAAGGACCTAAAAAAGATAAATTATTACCTAAGTTTTTATACTATAATGAACTAGAATGTTTATTTGATGCATGTGATACTACAACAATTTTAGGTTTAAGAGATAGATTGATCCTAGAAATATTATATGCTACAGGTATCAGAGTAGGAGAATTAGAATATATCAAAATAAAAGATATTGATAATTATGACAATTCCATCAAAGTATTTGGAAAAGGATCAAAAGAAAGAATAGTGTATTTTGGAGAATATGCCAAAGAAATTCTTGATAAATACTTAGAAACGCGTGATGATGATTGTCCATATTTATTTATTAATAAAAATAATAAAAGATTAACTGCCAGAGGTGTTAGATATATATTAAATAAACTAGTAAATAAAACAAGTTTAGATACTAATCTATCACCACATATGATTAGGCATTCTTTTGCAACCCACATGTTAAATGAAGGTTGTGATTTGTTAAGTGTCCAAGAGCTATTAGGACATGAATCTTTAAAAGCTACTCAAGTATATACTCATGTTACTAATGATAGATTAAAAGATGTTTATTTAAAAACTCATCCTCGAGGAAAAAGAAAGGTTGATTGATAAAATGAATATAAAACAAATAATTGAAAAGTTAAAAGAATATAGTTTAGTAACTACATGTGATGAAAACGATATCAATATAGATTATATTTCATATGATTCTAATGATGTAAAAGAAAATACTCTTTTTATATGTAAAGGTACTAACTTTAAAAAAGAGTATTTAGAAAGTGCTATTAAAAAAGGAGCAGTATTTTATATAAGTGAAAAAGATTATGAAGTATCAATTCCTAAAATAATAGTAAATAATTCTCGAAAAGCTCTAGCGATTACATCAAATTCATTTTATCCTGACAATTTATTTAAGATAGGTATAACAGGAACAAAAGGAAAAACAACAACTAATTATTTTATCCATAATATCTTAAAAAATTATTTAGGCTATGAACCTGGAATATTTGCCACTCATTATTTTTATAGTGGTAAGCATCAAGGTGAAAATCATTTAACGACGCCAGAGAGTTTAGAATTACATAAGTATTTAAATGAAATGACTGAAGAAAACTTAAAATATATGTCTATGGAAGTATCAAGTCAAGCATCTTTGCATCAAAGAGTATTTGGTATGACATTTGATATTGGTTGTTTTCTAAATATAAGCGAAGATCACATTTCGCCATTAGAGCATAAAGATTTTGACAACTATTTAAATTGTAAATTAGATTTTCTAAAAAAATGTAAAACAATAATAGTTTATAAGCATACTGATTATTATGATAAAGTAATTGAAGCAGTAAAAGATAAAAAAATAATTACTTTTGGTTTTAAAGATTCAGATTACATAATTAGTCATATTGATAATGATAATGGCCTAACATTTGATATTAATGATAAAACTTATAAAATAAATATGGCAGGGCGTTTTAATATAATAAATGCTTGCTGCGCTATTGTCGTAGCGGATCTTTTAAAAATTGATGAAGAAAGCATAAAGAAAGGTTTATTAGAAACTTTTGTATCAGGTAGAATGAATGTCATAGATACAGGAATATGTCCTGTAATCATTGATTATGCCCACAATAGATTAAGTGCTGAAGCTCTATATGAATCATTAAAAGAAGATTATAAAGATAAAAGGATAAAAGTAGTTTTTGGTTGTCCAGGAGACAAAGGAATTAATAGAAGAAAAGATATGGGATCTCTTGCAGGAAAATATGCTGATTATGTGTATTTAACAGCAGAAGACCCAGGGCACTCGAATGTAAAAGATATTTGTAATGATATAAGCAAATATATCGAAAAATATCATAATAATTATGAAGTAGTGGAAGATCGAAAAGAAGCAATCAAAAAAGCATTAAATGAAGCTACTAAAGATGATGTAATAGCACTTTTAGGTAAAGGTGATGAAAACTATCAAATAGTAGGAGAAAAATGGTTGCCTTATGAAACTGATATTAAGATTGTTGAAGAAGAATTATCTAAAATAAAGGAGTGAATTATGGAGAAATTAAAAATATTAGATATTAAAGATTATACAAATGGAAAACTAATATCTGAAAATGAAAATAATACAATATCAAATATTTCTATTGATAGTAGAACAGTAAATAAAGAGAGTCTATTTGTTCCAATAATTGGAGATGTTCATGATGGACATAAATTTATAGATGATGTTTATCAAAAAGGTTGTAAAAACTTTCTTTGTGATAAAAATCATAAAACTAATATTAATGCAAATGTTGTAGAAGTAGAAGATACAACAATCGCTCTTGGAGACATAGCAAAATGCTATCGCAACAAGTTTAATATTCCTTTTATCGGAGTAACAGGAAGTGTCGGAAAAACATCTACTAAAGACATAATTTACTCTGTATTAAAAGTAAAATATAATGCCTTAAAAAACGAAGGCAACTTAAATAATGCTATTGGAGTACCAAGAACATTATTCAATTTAGAAAATGATACAGAACTTGCTATAATCGAAATGGGAATGGATAAAAAAGGTGAACTTGATTATTTAAGTAAAATAGTAAGACCAGAAGTCGCAGTAATTACTAATATTGGTCAAAGTCATATAATGAATTTTCCTAATGGACAAGATGGCATATTTGAAGCAAAAATGGAAATAACTAATGGATTAGATGGAATTTTAATAGTAAATGGTGATGATAAATATCTAAAACAGTTAAAAGATAAAAAGAATGATTTCAAACTAATAACATATGGTTTTAATGATTACAATGATATTTATGTAAAAGACTATAAAATAAATTCTGAGACAAGCAGTTTTACTTGTGTTTATAATGGTAAAGAATATAGTTTTGAAATAAAAAGTATCGCTAAACATAATATAGCAAACGCCTTAATAGCTATAGTTATAGCATTTAATTACAATTTAACAGAAGAAGAAATAGAAAAAGGATTACTAAATATAGAGTTTTCTCAAAACAGATTAGATATATTTACTACTGATAAATACAGAATAATAAATGACACTTATAATGCTAGCTATGATTCAATAATGAGCGCTACGGAAATTTTAAATAGTTTTAATAATAGAAAAGTAGCAATTCTAGGAGATATTCTAGAATTAGGAAAGTATTCTGAAGAAATTCATAGAAAAATAGGTAAAAACTTAAAATGTGATTTGCTTATCACCATAGGAAGTGATTCAAAATATATAAACGAAGAAACCAATATCCAAAACTATCATTTCGCTTCTAAAGAAGATTTTTATAAAGAGGCAAACAACTTATTAAAAGAAAATGATGTAATACTTTTAAAAGCATCAAGAGCAATAGGACTAGATGAAGTAGTAAAGTTTTTAAAATAAAGGCATGATCTATATCGTGCCTTTTCTTGACTTTAAATATACTTTGTGCTAAAATACTCTTTATTATTTGAAGGGGTGATATAATGAAAGCTGATTATACACTATTAGTAAATAAAGCAAATCCAATTAATAATGATTATATTCCTTTAGATTTAGTAGAAATACATGAACCTTCTGGAAACAAAGCTGACCCAAACTACATTAATATGCTAAATAAAGAGGCTTATATAAATTTTAAAAATATGCAAAAAGATGCTCTACAAGAAGGATATGAAATATTCATAGATTCTTCATATAGATCATATGAATATCAACAAAGAGTTTATGAAGCATCAGTCATAGAAAACGGATTAGAACACACAAAAAATTATTGTGCTATTCCAGGTACCAGTGAACATCAAACAGGACTTGCTATTGATATAATTTCAAGAAGAAATGGTATAATGATTGAAGATTCTAAAGAAGATGATCCAGAATTAATGTGGTGCATGGATAATTCATATAATTATGGATTTATTCTGAGATATCCAAAGAATAAAGAAAGTATTACAGGTTATAGTTTTGAACCATGGCATTATCGGTATGTTGGTAAAGAAGCATCAATATATATGCATAATAATGGAATAACCACATTAGAAGAATTTACATATGAAAAAGAAAAACTAAATAAAGGAATTAGTAGGAGTCGCAAAAGATAAAGACAATTAAGGTGATTTTATGATTATAGAAGATTTAGGTTTTTGGAACCCAATAATAATAAACTCTGGCAATAGATATGGTAATATGAATTTAGCAGGAAAATTTTATCCCGCTAATTTTACTTTGAAAGATAGAAAAAAAGTATTTAAAGTTTCCAGAGATGCTTTAGGAAGAGATTATGGTTTTGATGGATCAAAAATGTACATGGCATCACAAAAGCATCAAATAGGAACATATTTTGAAATGACCAACGACTATGTGAACGCCAAACCTGAAGGATGGACAGATATTGATCAAGATATATTATTATTGAAAAGTAATGTAAAAGAAGTAGCTATAGGTCATCCTGTTGCAGATTACCCTTTAGTGATAGCATATGACCAAAAGCAAGAAGTAATTTCCGTAGGGCACTGTAGTCCTGCTCTAATAGATAAACTATTGCCTATTTATATAATAGATTCTTTACAAGAAAAGTTTAATTCAAATACAAATGATATTCTTGTATACATATCTCCAGCTGCTAGCAAGGAGAGTTACAAACATGAAACATATCCTGATTGGATTACAAATGAAAAAGTTTGGGAAGAAAATATAATAGAAAATAATGGTTTTCATATAGATTTAAAGAATGCTGTAAAACAAGAATTGTTATCAAGAAACATTAAAGAAGAAAACATATTTATTTCACAAGTAGATACAATAACTAATTCAAATTATTATTCTGAGTATGCTGAAAATCATGGCCAACTAGAAAAAGCAGGTAGAAACTTTGTTGGTGCAGCCTTTGTACGAAAAAGATAAAAGAGTGTAAACATTGACACTCTTTCTTTTATTTTTACATGTTTTTTTGATATAATAATTATTGGAGATGATAGATGTGGCATTAAAGTATGACGAAAGCAGTATTAAAATTTTAGAGGGTTTAGATGCCGTACGTAAAAGGCCAGGAATGTATATTGGTTCTACTGATAAACGCGGCCTTCATCATTTAGTATGGGAAATTGTTGATAATTCTATAGATGAAGTAATAAATGGTTTTGGCGATTATATAAAAGTAACAATCCATGATGATGGAAGTTGTTCAGTTGAAGATAGAGGACGTGGATTGCCGGTAGGAAAGCATTCAAGCGGAAAAAGTACACCAGAAGTAATATTCACAGTGTTACATGCCGGAGGTAAATTTGAAACAAGTGGTTATAAAGTATCTGGAGGACTTCATGGTGTTGGAGCTTCAGTTGTTAATGCCTTATCAAAATGGTGTGAAGTTACCATAAGAAGAGATGGATATGAGTATTATATAAGATTTGAAAATGGTGGTCGCGTAGCAGTACCATTAAAAAAGGTTGGAGCTACTAATAAACATGGAACTATGGTTAGATTTATGCCAGATCCTGAAATATTTAAATCTACTAGTTTTTCATATACTACAATAGTAGAAAGAATGCAAGAAAGTGCTTTCTTAATCAAAGGTTTAACAGTAGAAGTTATAGATGAAGAAGATAAGAAACAAGATAAATTTTATTATGAAGAAGGACTATCATCTTTTGTATCAATGATTAATGAAAACAAAAAAACACTTCATAATGTATATGCTTTTAATGGTATAAAAAATAATATTGAAGTAGATGTAGCGTTTCAATATACAGATTCATATAATGAAAATATAATATCATTTGTTAATAATGTAAAAACAACTGATGGAGGAACTCATGAAGTAGGATTTAGAACAGCACTCACAAAAGTATTTAATGAATATGGTAAAAACAATGGATTCTTTAAAGGAAAAGACAAAGGCTTTGATGGTAGTGATGTAAGAGAAGGCCTTACAGCAGTAATATCTTTAAAAATACCAGAAAATCTACTACAATTTGAAGGGCAAACCAAATCAAAACTTGGAAGTCCTGCTGCTAGAACAGTTGTAGAAAGTATTACTGCAGAAAAATTATTATTCTTTCTAGAAGAAAACAAAGCAATAGCAACAGAAATAGTAGAAAAATCATTAAAAAGTAAACAAGCTAGAGAAGCAGCTAGAAAAGCTCGTGAAGAAATAAGAAAAGGAAAAAATAGGGGAGCAAAAGAAAAACTTTTATCAGGAAAATTGGCACCTACTGGAAGCAAAGATAAAACAAAGAATGAACTATTCTTAGTCGAAGGAGATTCAGCTGGTGGTTCAGCAAAACAAGGAAGAGATCGTAAGTTCCAAGCAATTCTACCACTTCGTGGTAAAGTACTAAATACAGAAAAAGCAAAACAAGAAGATATTTTTAAAAATGAAGAAATAAATACAATGATTCATACTATCGGTGCAGGCTCAGGTTCTGATTTTGTTCCTGAAGATATAGAATATGATAAAGTAATAATTATGACTGATGCTGATGATGATGGAGCTCATATTAGACCATTGCTTATAACGCTATTTTATAGGTATTTTAGTCCTCTTATA